>JAHDEU010000358.1 GCA_020628635.1 Hellea sp.
GGCGGTCCTCATCAGCGAAACTAACAAGGCGGCCGAGGCAGCACGCCTCATCAAGCCCGTCATGCACAGTCAGGGGCAGGTCGCGGCCTCGCCCAATGGCTCCGTCGTCGTCGTCACGGATTTCCCGGAGAACATCGCCAAGGCGCGCGCCATCCTTGCCGCCATGGAGGATGACGGCCGCCGTACCGAGACCGTGCAGCTGACGCAGCTGTCCGTCCTCGACGCGCAGGAAGCGCTCACCGCGCTGGGCGGCCAGAACGCGGATTTCCGCGTCGTGCCCATCCCCGCGACCAACAGTCTGATTCTGGAGGGCAAGCCCGCGCGCCTGGCCGAGCTGCGCCGCACGCTGTCCCAAATGGATGTCGGCAGTCCCGCCCCAAGAGGCGCCATCGCCGTCGTGCCGCTGCGTTTCGCAGACGGTGCGGACCTGATCGAACTTATGACGGGCCTGCTGCCATCCTACGCGGTCGAGGGCCAACCCAACCCGACGGTCGCCTATGAGCCCGGCTCCAACTCGCTCGTCATCAGCGCCACGGGCGATGTGCAGAACGAGCTTACCGGCCTCATCCGCCGCCTCGATGTGCGCCGCCCGCAAGTGCTGGTCGAAGCGCTGATCGTGGAGATTTCGGACACGGCTGCCAAAGAGCTCGGCGTGCAATTCGCATTCGGCGGGACGGAAGGCTCGACGCTCCCGCTGGTCTCCACCAACTACTCGCGCAGCGCGCCGAACCTGCTGGCGCTGGCCGGCGGGCTGGTCGGGCTCGGCAATGGCGAGATCAGCGCGGACGCGCAGGCCGCCGCGCTGAACAGTCTCGTCGGGCTGGGCGGCGGCACGGTCGGCATTGGCGGGCGCTCCGGTGATGCGCTGTTCGGCGCGGTGCTGAACGCGGTGGAGACCGACCAGGACAGCAATGTGCTGTCCACGCCTTTCGTCACCACGCTCGACAATGTCCCCGCAACGTTCCTCGTCGGTCAGGAAATTCCCATCGCCACGGGCGAAAGCCTCGGCGGCAACAATCTCAACCCCTTCCGCACATTCGACCGCAAGGAAGTCGGCATCCAGCTCGACGTGCTGCCGCAGATCAGCGAGGGCGACGTGATCCGGCTGGAGATCGTCCAGGAAGTCTCCTCTATTGCTGGCGTGCTGACAGCCACGGCGGGCGACTTCGTGACCAATAAGCGCCAGATCGGCACCACCGTGCTGGCCAATGACGGCGAGGTCATCGTGCTGGGCGGTCTGCTGCAGGACGATGAACAGGTCAATGTCGAGAAGGTCCCCGTGCTGGGCGACATCCCCGTCATCGGAAATGCGTTCAAGTCGCGCGGCAAGCAGCGAACCAAGACGAACCTCATGGTGTTCCTGCGCCCGACCATCATCCGCAATGCCGAGGATGCGCGGCCGCTGACGCGCGACCGCCTGAACCGCATGCGGGTTGAGGATGTGCTGCAAAGCGGACGCGACGTATCCAAGATCGACACCTTGATGATCGACCCCATCGTGGACGTGCCCTGAGCGACATGCGCAAGCGCACCGGAGTTCTGCTCGGCCTGCTCGGCGCAGTCGCGGGATTGGTCGCGGGCCTGCCGCTGTCATGGGTCGCCGCGCCGCTGCCCGACATCGGCGCGCGCTATTCCGGAACGTGGTGGAACGGGCAGGCGAGCAGTGTGCCGCTGCTGGGACAGGTCTCGGTCGATGGCGGGCTGACGGATGTCGGGCTCGCCACGCCGCCGGGAGACGTGACCATGATGGCGCGGCTCGGCCCGCGTTCGCTGAGCGATCTCGCGCTCGCCATGCCCATCGACCGCCTGCCGACATCGGATGCGCGGCTCGCCGGGCTGGCGGGGCAGTTCAGTCTTCGCATCGACAGCGCGCGTTACTCCAGCGCGGGCTGCGAGAGCGCGGAAGGAACAGCGTCCACCAATGTGCTGGCCGTCAACGGCGCGCGGTTTTCGTGGGAAGGCCCGGTCTTGTCCGGGCCAGTCGATTGCCTCGACGGCCGCTTGCGCGTGCAGCTCTCGGGCGAAGACGGAGGAACGACGGTGCGCTCTGTGACGACCACCGGCATGGACGGCCTCTACCAGACCGACACGACCGTCACGACGGCCGATCCGGCAGCGGGCAATGCGCTGGTGCTGTTCGGGTTTACCCGCAGCGGTGCGCGAGAGTTCACCTTGTCGGAGCAGGGGCGCTGGCAGTAAGGCGCGTCCATGCGTATCGCCCTCGCCCTTTCCGTCCTGCTGCTATCCGCCTGCGCGAGCGCGCCCAAGCCCGCCGCGCCGACCTCGCCCTTCGCAGACAGCAATAGCCTGCCACCGCAGACCCTGGAGCCGGGCGAGTGCGGCCTGTTCGGCTGGGACGTGTCCGGCGCGCCGCGCTTCGTCTTCTTCGCGACGCAAAGCGAAGGGTTTGCCTACATGGACAACGAGATCATAGCGTTGCCAGCCTCCGCCGATATACCTGCGCCAAACAGCACTTATGGCCCCGTGACGCTTCGATTGGGTCCGGCAGAAGAACTCGACGCAGGTCGCCGCTATGCTGCCGCGCGGATGAAGTATGAGCAGGCGGACGGCTTCTCGCGGACAGTGCCCATGGTGGCAGTGGAAAGCTGCGGTCCCGTGGAGCG
>JAHDEU010000359.1 GCA_020628635.1 Hellea sp.
AGCGGGATGCCCGCCGTGCTCATCACCACGAAGAAGACGACGGCGAAAAGCACGATCTGGAACAGCTTGGCCGCGATCTCGCGCACGCCGATGTCGAGGCTCTCCTGCGCGCGGATGGCGCTCTGCCCGCGCTTGTTGCCCAGGCTGCCGAGCCAGAAGAACAGCCCGCCGAACACGACCAGCTTGGACAGGGTCAGCGCCGTGATCGGGCTGTCGCCCATGGGCAGCAGGACCGTGCCCTCGAGGATGGTGGTGAAATTGTCCCAATAGCCGAGGATCACGACGAGGCTGAGCGGGACCAGCACCCAGATGGCGAGCTTCGAGTAGAGAGGGTCGGCGATGAAAATCCTGATCGCGCGGTAGACGACGAAGACGGTGGCGAGACTCTGCGCGATCTTGACCAGCCAGTCCTCGCCGATGGCCGCCCGCAGCACGGTCGCGGTGATCGCCAATATGACGACCAGCAGGATGGCGCGCAGGATCGCGCCGGTGCGAAACACGTACTCGCGCAGCTTGTGCAGCTTGGCGTCCGGTGCGGGCGGCGCAGCGAAGAGCGGCACGCGGGCGCGGACGATGCGCGCCGCGATGGGCGCGAGCACGAGGGCGGCGATGACGGCTCCGAGCTGCGCCAGAAAGGCCGGGCTCTGCAGCCAGACGAGGAGCTGGGCAAGCCAGTCCTGCAGGGTCGCTTGGAAGTCTTCGAGGGTCATTGTCAGCTCATCTTGTTTCCGGCGCGCCAAGCGCTGGGCAACATCCCGTGCGAGTCCTACACCGGATCCGCACGGCTTTACAGTATTTAGGCAACACGCTAACAAGGGTCGTGATCAATTCGACGGCATTCAAGGCGATGGCCCATCCGGTCAGGCGGGACATATTGCGCCGACTGCGCGCAGGCCCGCTCTCGGCCGGGGAACTGGCCGATGCCTACGCCATGTCCAAGCCGAGCCTGTCGGCCCATTTCAAGAGCCTGCGCGAAGCGGACCTCATCCTCGCCACGCGCGACGGCAACCGCATCCTCTACGCGCTGAATGTCACCGTCGCGGACGAGGTGGTGGCGGCAGTCATGGAGCTGTTCGGCGTCGATCCGGAGGCTCAAACCATGCCGGAGGGGGCTCATGTACAGGACCGCTAATCGCGCCGGCTGGGCGAGCATCGTGGTCGCGCTTGTTGTCGGGCTGGCCGTCGCGCTGCGCTTGCCCGAAGGCGAACAGTTCCCGATCCACTGGAACATGCGCGGCGAGGTCGATGGCTGGGGCACGAAACAGACTGTGATCTGGACGTCGCTGCTGATGCCGGCGGTCGGCGTGTTCACGCAACTCGTGCTCTGGGGCATGACCAAGCTCGACGGCATACGCGAGAGCTTGGAGCCGAGCGCGCGCATCTATTCCGTCATCTGGATCGGCACGATGGTGTTCCTTGCCCTGATGCAGATGGGGATGATGTGGCTGACCCTGTCGCTGGCGAAGAGAGGTCTTGGCGGTGGGACCGGCGCGGCAGACATGCCGAAGGACATGGCCGATCTGTTCGTGAGCGTGACCATGGCCGCTGTCGGAGCGCTGTTGATGCTGATGGGCAACTATTTCGGCAAGATCCGGCACAATCCCGTCTTCGGCATCCGCACGCCCTTCACGCTGACGTCCAAGGTCGCCTGGGAGCGCACGCACCGGGTCGGCGGGCGGTTGTTTGTGGGGCTGGGCGTTGCGGTGATCGTCAGCGCGCTCATCCACCCCTGGCTCGGCTTTGCCGTGCTAATGGTCGGCACGATGGCCATGATAGGTTTCGTCTTCGCCTACTCCTATCTCATTTGGAAATCCGATCCCGACAGGACATAGGGCGCGTTATGCGTTTAAGCTTGATTCTCGCGCTCCCTCTACTCGCCGCCTGCGCCACGCCCTCCGGTGTGCCGCGCAGCGTCACGATCAACGAACCCGGCCAGCTTCTCTGGGCGGACGAGTTTGACGGACAAGAGCTGGACCCCACGATCTGGTCGCACGACATGCACCGCAATTCCCGCGGCTGGTATAATGACGAGCTGCAATATTACGGGCCGGACAATGCGGTGGTCGCGGACGGGCTCCTGCGCATCACGGCGCGCCGCGAGGACAGCTCCGACAAGCCTGGCAGCAATGGCCAGCTTTACACATCGTCTCGCATCCACACCAAGGGTCTGCGCCCGATCCAGTATGGCCGGGTGGAAGCGCGCATCAAGGTCCCATGCGGGCGCGGTCTCTGGCCCGCCTTCTGGATGCTGAGCGAGGACGGCGACGACTGGCCGCGCGGCGGGGAAATCGACATCATGGAATATGTCGGCCACCGCCCGAAGACCTTCCACGCCACGGTCCACACGGCCGCCTACAACCATGTCGACGGCACGGAAGTCGGGCGCAAGATCGACGTGGCCGACGCCTGCGACGCCTTCCACATCCACCGGCTGGACTGGAGCGAGGACGCCATCACGGTGAGCCTCGACGGCGATCCCTATTTCACCTTCGAGCGTGCGGGCCGCAGCGAGGCGCAGTGGCCTTTCGACAAGCCGTTCCACCTGCTGCTCAACGTGGCCGTCGGCGGCAGCTGGGGCGGGCAGAAGGGCGTGGACGA
>JAHDEU010000360.1 GCA_020628635.1 Hellea sp.
CCGGCGGCCATCTCTCAGTCGACAGCACACTGGGCGTGGGGACCACCTTCCACATCTATCTCCCCGCCGCGCCGGAGCTGACCGAGGCCGAGGTCAAGGCCGCGACAGTCGCGCCCAAGGCCGAGCGCAAGCCTGCCGATCTGGCCGGGCAGGGGAACATCCTGTTTGTCGAGGACGAGGCATCGGTGCGGGTCATCGCCGCCAAGAGCTTGCGCAAGCGCGGCTATCAGGTGACCGAGGCGGAGGACGGCGAGGAGGCGCTGGAAATACTCGAAGACGCGGAAGAGCCGTTCGATCTCCTGCTGTCTGACGTCGTCATGCCGGGACTGGATGGTCCGGGGCTGTTGAAACAGGGACGGCCGCTTCTGGGCGATGCGCGGATCGTCTTCATCTCCGGCTATGCGGCGGAACGGTTCTCGGACCTGCTCGCGGAAGAGCCGGATGTGACCTTCCTGCCCAAGCCGTTCACGCTGGCGGAGCTGGCGGAGAAGGTGAAGGCGGAGATCGGGGAGGCCCGGTAGCGAAGGGCGGCCTGCGGCGGACTTTCTTTTCACGTCACCCCTCCGACACAGCTCACTACGTTCGCTGCGCCACCTCCCCTTTCAGGGGAGAAAATACGGGGGACCTACCCCGCTAATTTCCTCCCCTAAAAGGGGAGGTGGGCTCGTCAAGCGAAGCGCGGCGAGGTCGGAGGGGTGACACACACATCAGTCGCGCGAAGCGCGCCCTTCGGCCCTGATTCGCACCCACTCACTGCACCCCGCCATCATGCCGCACTCCCTCAGTCACCCTGGCACACTATATGCGCCCCTCGAGACCGGAAAAAGTCTCACTGGCACAACATCGTGTGCTGCAAATACTGTTCTTTATTTGTTCTTTCCGATTGCGTCCGGGGAACAAACATGAAACAGAGTGATCCACGGCAGTCCACTTCCAGCCGTTACAATCATGGGGGACCGAAGGGCTCCGGCACCCCGTTTTTGGAGACTTCTCATGGCGAGAAATTCGAAACCACTGGCCGTCGTCGAAAAGGCGTCCGACAAGAACAAATCCGCCGCGCTGTCCGCGGCCCTGTCCCAGATCGACCGCAGCTTCGGCAAGGGTTCGGTGATGAAGCTGGGCGACAAGACCTCCATGGATGTGGAGAGCATTTCCACCGGTTCGCTGGGTCTGGACATCGCGCTCGGCATTGGCGGCCTGCCCAAGGGCCGGATCATCGAGATCTACGGTCCCGAATCGTCCGGTAAGACGACGCTGACCCTGCATGCCATCGCCGAGTGCCAGAAGGCTGGCGGCGTGGCGGCCTTCATCGACGCCGAGCACGCGCTCGACCCGGTCTATGCCGCCAAGCTGGGCGTGGACGTCAACGAGCTGCTGATCGCACAGCCCGACACGGGTGAGCAGTCGCTCGAGATCGCCGACACGCTGGTCCGCTCCGGTGCCGTCGACATTCTCGTGGTCGACTCGGTTGCCGCGCTGACGCCGCGTGCCGAACTGGAAGGCGACATGGGCGACTCGCTGCCGGGCCTGCAGGCGCGCCTGATGAGCCAGGCCCTGCGCAAGCTGACCGGTTCGATCTCCAAGTCGGGCTGCATGGTGATCTTCATCAACCAGATCCGCATGAAGATCGGCGTGATGTACGGCTCGCCGGAAACCACGACGGGCGGCAACGCGCTGAAGTTCTACAGCTCGGTGCGTCTCGACATCCGCCGCATCGGCGCGGTCAAGAACCGCGACGAGGTCGTGGGCAACCAGACGCGCGTCAAGGTCGTCAAGAACAAGGTCGCACCGCCCTTCCGCCAGGTCGAATTCGACATCATGTATGGCGAGGGCATCTCCAAGACGGGTGAGCTGATCGACATGGGCGTGCTCGCCGATGTCATCCAGAAGTCCGGCTCTTGGTACTCCTACGGTGACGAGCGCATCGGCCAGGGCCGCGAGAACGTGCGCAAGTTCCTGATCGAGAACCCGGACATGATGGCCGAGATCGAGCAGAAGATCCTGCGCGAGAAGGGCCTGCTGGATGACGAACTGCTCATGCCCAAGGACGAGCAGGTCGAAGACAATGGCGACGCCGAGCAGCTTTCGCTGACCGGCTAGGCTCCAACACCATAGCCCGGCACTTGCGCCGGGCCACGCAAAAGAAGGCGCGGATCGTTCACTCGGTCCGCGCCTTCTTCGACTCGCCAGCCGCAAACACCGTCCAGCGGCTGGCGGGTCACCTTTCGCAGCCAGTCGGCGCGCTGCCGCTTGGCAGTGCGCAGCCCCGCTCCTATAGCGCGGCCATGACATCCTTGGCTGACATCCGCTCCCAGTTCCTCGACTATTTCAGGCGCAACGACCATTCTGTCCTGCCCAGCGCGCCGCTGGTCCCGCAGGACGATCCGACCCTGCTCTTCGTCAATGCCGGCATGGTCCCGTTCAAGGACAATTTCACCGGTGCGCGCACGCCTGACAGCCCGCGCGCGACGACCTCGCAGAAATGCGTCCGGGCGGGCGGCAAGCACAACGATCTCGACAATGTCGGCTACACGGCGCGCCACCACACCTTCTTCGAGATGCTCGGCAATT
>JAHDEU010000361.1 GCA_020628635.1 Hellea sp.
GGACAGGCCGTCGGAGCGTCAGCGGATTGTCCCGGGGACAATCTGCAGCGAAGGGTCGGCCCGAGGCGGAGTTTTCCTGTATGACTCGCCTCGGGCCGCACCTGCGAGCCCATGGCCCGCTAGCGCGGGATGCGTCCGCGGCGCCGGGATGCGCTCGTGTCATCCACGCAGCCAAGACCGAACAAACCCACTCGGTCGTGCCCGTGCTGGACGACAGGACGCAAAAGCGAGCGCACAGCGTGGCCTGGTCCCCAACACACCCATCGTCTTCCGCCCTCGCTTTGTCCCACCTGCACAACGAGTCGCTTTTGCCCCGATTTTGTGTTATACTGGCACTCAACCCACCCGAGCGGCGCGGCTTTCCCGACTGGAGAGCCGCGCCGCTTGCGTGAAAAACAACACCGTCCGGAGCACCGGACGCCTGACAAAGGACCTTTCTCCCTATGGCGACACGCAAGAAGAAAAAGCCCGCGAAACAGGTGACCTTCAAGGTCGGCCAGCACATCATCTATCCGGCCCACGGCGTCGGCGAGGTGATCGCGATCGAGCAGGAGGTCATCGCGGGCTTCGACATCGAAGTCTATGTGGTCAAGTTCGAGCAGGACAAGATGACCCTGCGCGTGCCGACCGCGAAAGCCGGCACCTCCGGCATGCGGGCGCTGTCCAACGACCTGATCCTGAAGGACGCGTTCACCACGCTCAAGGGCCGCGCGCGCATCAAGCGCACCATGTGGTCGCGCCGGGCGCAGGAATACGAGGCCAAGATCAACTCCGGCGACCTGATCCTGGTGGCCGAAGTCGTGCGCGACCTGCACCGCACCGAAGCCCAGCCCGAGCAGTCCTATTCCGAGCGCCAGCTCTATGAGCGTTCGCTGGACCGGATGATGCGCGAAGTGGCGGCCATCCGCAAATGCTCCAACGATGCGGCGATGGAAGACATCATCGACACGCTGACCAAGGCGCGTTCGCGACTCGCGGCCAAGGCGGCCAAAGCGGCGGCCGACAAGGAAGGCAATGACAATGAGGGCGACGAGGCGGCGGCCTAGGGCCGACCCCGCCTGCGTCTGAATGCCAGTTGAACCGGGCCTGCACGCTGGCTGAACCGCGCGTTAAATCCTTGTGACATAGCAACACAAACTGAGGCTCCCGCTTTCGCGGGAGCCTTTTTCGTGCATACTCGCAGGCGGGAGAGAGGCGCGAAGACGGTGGAGACCAGACCATGACCAACACATTCAAGACCGCCCTGATCGGTGCGTGCGCCCTGCCCATTCTCGCCGCGTGCGGCGGCGGCGGCAGCTCCACCCCGCCGCCGACCGTCGCGCCTCCTCCTCCTCCGCCGACCACCTCCACTCCGCCGACATGGACGCAAGGGCAGTTCGCCGCCTCTTCCACCTTCCAGGACCAGTGCGAGGTCGTGCGCACCGGGACGGACATTCGCGGCAACGGCTTTCCGGACCGCGCAGGCTCCACGGCGCGCGAGATGTTCTGGCAGCGTTCGTGGTCCAACGAGACCTATCTCTGGTACAACGAGATCACGGACCAGAACCCCAACAGCTTCACGGACAAGATCGCCTATTTCGACGAGCTGCGCACCACGGCGCGCACGCCGTCCGGCAAGCTCAAGGACGAATTCCACGGAACGACCGACACGGCCGAATATCTGGAACGCACGGTGGGCGGTTCCACCAGCGGCTATGGCCTTGACCTGATCTTCTTCTCCGCCGCCCCGCCGCGCGACATCCGCGTGGCGTTCACGGAAAGCAACAGCCCGGCCGACCGCGCGGGCATCGAGCGCGGCGCGAAGATCATCTCCGTCGATGGCTTCAACGTGGAGAATTCCGACAATGTCGCCGCGCTCAATGACGGCCTGTTCCCACGCACGTCGGGCGAAGAGCACGTTCTGGGCGTGGAATTCGTGGACGGCACGCGCCAGGACATCACGGTGACCTCCGCCGATGTCGACATCGTCCCGGTCAATGAGGTCGAAACCGTCACGGTCGATGGCCGCAAATACGGCTATGTCCACTTCACGACATTCTCGCCCGATGTCGCCGAGATCGGCCTGTTCAACGCATTCGAGCAATTGCAGAACGAGAACATCGACGATCTGGTGCTCGACCTGCGCTACAATGGCGGCGGGCAGCTCGCGATTGCCGGGCAGCTCGGCTACATGGTCGGCGGCCGCAACACGGCCGGCGCGGATTTCTACGAGCTGCAGTTCAACGACAAGGCCAATGGCCGTAACCCGGTCACGGGCGCAGCCTTGCAGGCGACGCCCTTCATCGACCGCGGCATCGGCCGGACCGTTCCGACCTCGCGCAGCGCACCCACGGTCGACAAGGCCCGCGTCTTCGTTCTGACCACGGACGACACCTGTTCCGCATCCGAGGCCGTCATCAACGGCCTGCGCGGGGTGGATGTCGAGGTGATCCAGATCGGCGGCCGGACATGCGGCAAGCCATTCGGTTTCTACCCGACGGATAATTGCGGCACGACCTATTTCACGATCCAGTTCCAGGGCGTGAACAATAAGGGCTTTGGCGACTATGCGGACGGATTCGCGCCGGGCGA
>JAHDEU010000362.1 GCA_020628635.1 Hellea sp.
GTGTGGATGCTGATGGGCGGGGAGTATTACGCGCCTGAGCGGGTGGAGTTCAGGGACGTCAGCGTGGAGGCTGAGTCGGTGCCCGGCCATTACCGCGTCGGTTTCACCATGGTCTGCAACAAGGACCCATTCATCTACCGCAGCACGGTCGTGAAGGACCAACCGGATGCCGAAGTGCTCCGGGTGAACGCGCCCACCAAACCCAATGGCTGGACGGACATCATCAAGCTGGAGCTGCGCGATGTGGTCGTGCCGGAGAACGGCAAACTCGTCCTGGTCACGGACTCCTTTCCCGCCGGGCTGGCGGAATTGGAGGTCGAGCTTCCATAACGCAAAACGCCCCGCCGGTGAGGGCGGGGCGCCGGGTCTTGCGGGGCCTTCGGCTGCCTAGCTGCGCTGCTGGCCGTTTTCGTAGAAGGTGCGGTTTGTGCCGCGCTCATAGCGGTAATAGCGCTTGGTGTTCTCGTCGAAATACAGCCGGTCGTCGAGGATCGGCGCGCGGGTCGTGCCGCCATTGTATTGCCGGTCCTTGTTGTTGCCATAGACGGCCCCGGCAACGGCACCGACAGCCGCACCGACGGCCGCGCCTTCGCCGACCTTCACGTCGCCCGACACGGCGCCCACGCCCGCACCGATAGCGGCTCCGGCAGCCGCGCCGCCCAGCGCGCCGCGCTCGACTTCGCGCGTGGTGGTGCAGGCGGCAATGGACAGGGTGGCGATGGCGATGATGCCGGTCTTGATAAGGGTGTTCATGTCACTGTTCTCCAGTTGGGCCCCCCGGCCCGGTTGTTCCTGTGCCGTCTTTCCGAGACCCTCATGGTCTCATGCGGCAGGTCGATAAAACGTCGCACCCTGTTCGCGGTTCCTCTAGTGAATGTGAAATTTCGCCCAGCAATGTGGCGCAGATGAGACGAGGGGCACGCGCCCATGGACCACCAGACCGCCTTCAACCTGATCAACGCCTCGGTCCTGCCCGCTTGGGCGCTGCTGGTGTTTGCGCCGAACTGGCGCTGGACGGACCGGCTGGTCCATAGCGGACTTTGGCCGGTGGGGCTGGGGCTGGTCTATCTGTTCGGGCTGTTCAGTTCGGTCGCGTTCGGGCCTGACGTGGCGGTGGACTTCACCACGATAGAGGGCGTGTCGGCCATCTTCTCGCACCCGCTGGGTGTGCTGACGGGCTGGACGCATTATCTGGTGTTCGATCTGTTCGCCGGCATGTGGGAAGCGCGCGACGCGAAACGGCGAGGCGTGCGGCACTGGCTGCTCGTGCCGTGCCTGCTGCTGACCTTCGTCGCGGGACCGGCTGGACTGCTGCTCTATTTCGCTGTCCGGCGCAAATGGTCGATCGAAACCTACCCGCAGAGCGACTTAGCTACAGAGTGATTTGGCCTGGCGCAGAGCCGCCGTCACGCCCTTGAGCGAGAACGCATAGGACACCTCTGTGCCGCGCGCCGACACGGCCTCCACGGTCATGGAGGAGCCCGCGCGCATCTTGGCGACGAGATCGCGCTCCTCGCGGCCTTCCGCGACAAACGCCTCATTGTCCGCGCCGTACATCACGACCTCGGTGGAGCCGACCCGCGCCTTGGGCGAGCGGGCGGTCTTGAGCGGGAAGCCCGTCATCAGGGAGGGCTGTTCATTGGCCGCGCCGGACGCCCAGTTCGCGACCATGAAATAGATGTCGCCATGTTTGACGGAACTTGGAGCCTTGGTGTCGGGCGTGGCGAGCGCGAAGCAGGTCTTGGCCTTGCCGGAGCCTCTTGTGTAGACCCGCCAGTCGCCATGCGTGCCTTTGAGCGACGGTTCGGCTGCCTGAGCCGAGACAGGCGAGAGCAGGGCGAGCAGGATGGAAGCGGAGAGCAGGCGTTTCATGGCTCCAGCTTACAACAGCTGCGTGCTTAATCGCGGCTTAACAGCAGTGCGAAAGTCATCCGCTCAGTGGTTCTTGCCCACGCCCGTCTTGCGCCGGATGCGGCGGCCGTCCCGGCGGCGGGCCTGCACGAGCGGGCGCGGCGGGTGGCCGCCGAACATGGCCGAGCGGTCATAGAGCGTCAGCGCCGCCGCCACCCCGACATTGAGGCAGAACGCCGTCGGGATGCGCACGATGTGCTCGCAGGCGTCCTGCACGTGCGGTGACAGCGAGCCCTTTTCCGGCCCCAGTACATAGGCCGCGTTGAGCGGGTGGCGGAAGGACGGCAGCGGGACGGAGTCGTCGGTCAGTTCCACCCCCACCAGCACGACCTCGTCCGGGAAACGCGACATGTCGAAATCCGGCCAGCGGTAATAGGGCAGGTGCGTGGCTGAGCCCGACGTGTCGGTCTGGCGCACCTTTTTCTCGTCCAGCGGTGAGCCGATGGTGAACGCAAAGCTCGCCCCGAAGGCGTGGGCCGTGCGCAGGATCGTGCCCATGTTGCGCGGCTTGGATATGCCCTCGCTGCCGATCCCGAAATAACCGCGCATATGGGTCATGGTTGGGATACGCCCGGCTGCTCCCGTTCCACGAGAACGATGGACCGATAGACGGCGTAGGCCGCCACCACCGCACTGCCGCCGATGATGATCCAGAA
>JAHDEU010000363.1 GCA_020628635.1 Hellea sp.
CCCACGATCTCGATGGCGCGGTTGGACACGACCTCATTGGCGTTCATGTTGGACTGCGTGCCCGACCCGGTCTGCCAGACGGAGAGCGGGAAATTGTCGTCCAGCTTGCCCTCTGCGACTTCCTCGGCCGCCTTGACGATGGCGTCGGCCGTCGCGTCGTCCAGATTGTCCAGTGCCTGGTTCGCCATCGCGGCTGACCGCTTGATGATGCCGAGCGCGCGGATGAGGGACGGCGGCATGGTCTCGATGCCGATGGGAAAGTTGATCAGCGACCGCGCCGTCTGCGCCCCGAAATATTTGTTGGCGGGGACTTGGAGCTCGCCGAAGGAGTCGGATTCAGTGCGGTATTGGGTCATGGGCGCGGAGTAAGCGCGCGTGTGGATGGGAGCAAGTGGATGGGCGCAGCGATTTTCGCGGGGCTGGTCTATTTGCTCTCGGGAGATGTTTCGCTGTTACCCTCAGCCTGCCGACCCGTTTTGAAGATCAATGCATATAGATAGACGAGGAGAACCGGAATCAAACTTAGCGCAACAACCAGGCCGATCGTGTCTGGAATGGGGAAAAGGGTGCAGATAATCAGAGCGAGCAAGAGGCCCATGTAACTCCGGTCGATCCACCGAGCGACAGCGGTAACGGGTCTGGGATTGATCCAACGAGACCGATAATGTGGTCCGCCTTGATACCAGTGACCCACCTACTTCTTCCGGAAGCTATCCAGGCTCACGACCTTCGGCCCGTTATCATCACCGCCCGGCTCGTCGTCCGTCTCAGCCTTCTCCGCAGGCTTGCCCACGCTCGTCGGAGCCGGAGCCCCCAAGCCAGTCGGAGCCGCGCTGCCCAGCGCCGTGCCCGGAGCCAGTCCGATCACCGGCGCGCTGTCGAATTCCGGCGGCGGGTCGAAGGTCATCGAAAAACCAACGCTTGGATCGTGGAAGCGGGTGATGGCGTGGTAGGGGACCTTGAGATATTTCGGGATGCCGCCGAATTTCAGCGTGACCTCGAAGTCGTCCGCATTGGCGGCGAGGTCCCAGAACTGGTGCTCCAGCACGATGGTGATTTCCTCGGGATATTTCGCGGCGAGCTGGTCGTCGATCTCGACCCCCGGATAGCGGGTCAGGAAGGTGATGTAGAAGTGATGCGCGCCGGGCAGGCCGTCCTCGCGGATGACGCGCCGGATGGCGTCGCGCACGACACCGCGCAGCGCGAGATTGCGCATCTGCTCATAGTTCATCAGGTCGTGACTCATGCGCTCACCCTAGCCCGTCGCGGGGTGCGGTCAACCGCGATAAGGCCGCCCCGCGTTAAAGCGCCTCAATGTGCCCCCCGCGACAGCGCGTGGCGAGTGCGCTAGGGCAAGCACATGAGCGCGCTCTTCATCCCGCCCCACGCCCCGCCGCTGACGGGGGAGGAAGGCTTCATCGAGGCGACGTGGAAGTTCATCCGCAACCCGGTCGAGGGCTTCGGACCGCTCGCTTGGGCGCAGCCCATCGTGACGGCCAGGACCATGGGCCAGACGCTGCATGTTATTTCGGACCCCGAAGGCATGAATGAAGTGCTGGTCCGCCAGGCGTCCAAGTTCACCAAGACGGCCATCGATGCGCGCATTCTCGGCCCCGCCACGAAAGAGGGGCTGTTGTCCGTCCATGGCGATCAGTGGAAGCGGCAGCGCAAGTCCGTCGCGCCCATGTTCCGCCACCGCCACATGGCCGATCTCGCGCCGCTGATCACGAAAGTCATCGAGGACTTCACCGCGCGCATCGATGTGCGGCCGAAGCTCAACCTCGCGGACGCCATGGCGGAACTGACCTTTGACGTGCTGGCGGGCGCGCTGCTGGGCGATCCCAAGGGGCTCGACCGGGAGAAGCTGAAGACCGCGACCCGCGCCGTGGTGACGGGAGCGGGGACGCTGCGGCCGGACGACCTGCTGCCGTTCCCCCGCTGGGTGCCGCGGCCGATTTCCCCTCGCGGTGCGGCTGCGCTGAAGCGGCTCAAGCGTGCGGCGGATGACTTGCTGGCAGAGCGCAAGGGCCACCCGCAGGATGATCTCGTGGGTCTACTAATCGGCGCGGAAGAGCTCTCGCCAAGGGAGCGCCGCGACAATCTCATCGGCTTCTTTATCGCGGGACATGAGACCACGGCGCTGACCCTGACATGGGCGCTCTACCTGCTCGGCCGCCACCGACCGACGCTGGAGCGCGTGCGCGCGGAGGTGAGGGAGGTCGTCGGAGACGGCCCCGTGCTGTATGAGCACATCACCCAGCTTCCCTTCACCAACGCCGTCATCGACGAGACCATGCGCCTCTACCCGCCCGCGCCCATGCTCAACCGCGAGCCGCAGGAGGAGGTAGAGGTCTTGGGCCGGACACTGGAGCCGGGCGACTCCGTGCTGCTCAACAACTACGTCATGCACCGCGCGGACCGCCTCTGGGACAACCCGCTCGCGTTTGATCCCGACCGCTTCCTGCGCGATCCGTCGCTAAAGAAGAAAGGCGCGCCCTACAGGCCGGTCGGCGCGGGTCCGCGCATCTGTGTGGGCGCGGCATTTGCCACGATGGAAGCGGTGATGG
>JAHDEU010000003.1 GCA_020628635.1 Hellea sp.
CCGCCGTGGGCGTGGCCGCGCCGCAACCTATTGCCACATGTTAAAATCTAAACACCATTCTACGATTTAACTTTCGCAGTGGATGAGCAATCTGAGATAAATTTGCGGATTCATGTAGTCAAATTAACCCGGTTTAAGGACGAACCTTGTTAATTTAACCACAGTCAGCTACAAGAGACGAGCAATGGTCGGACGGGGCCAGCGCGACAACTGTTAGGTTTGCGATGCACCCGTTCATACGGAAAATATCAAATTTTGCGGACATCAACACCGGCG
The DNA here is from genome assembly GCA_020628635.1 of Hellea sp. Lineage (GTDB taxonomy): Bacteria > Pseudomonadota > Alphaproteobacteria > Caulobacterales > Maricaulaceae > Litorimonas. The sequence goes on from JAHDEU010000003.1 coordinate 277, forward strand.
AAGCCGACATGTTGCTGGACCTGTTCGTCACCGAGCGCGACTACTCGGACGGCGAAGCCGTGTTCACCGAAGGCGAAGAACAGACGACCTTCTTCACCGTGCTGGAAGGCTGGTTCTACGCCTATGCCATCCTGCCGGACGGCTCGCGCCAGGTCCACGACATCTACCATGCCGGAGACGTCATCGGGCTGGACCACCTGTCCTGGAGCCAGGCCACGACCAGCGTGTCGGCCGCCTCCAATGGCCGCCTTGCCCTCGCCCCTATCGAGCCCGCACGCCGCATGATGGCGAACAACCCGCATCTGTCGGCCATCCTCTACTCGCTGCACATGCTCACCAATGTCCTGCTGCTGGACCGCATCACGGCCGTGGCCCGCCTCGGCGCTTATGAGAGCCTCGCCTATTTCCTCTCGGACGCCATCACGCGCCGCAAGATGATCCGAGCGGACTATCCTTCCGAGCTCTACCTGCCGCTGAACCAGAAATTCATCGCCGACTGCCTCGGCCTGTCCGCCGTCCATGTGTCGCGCCAGTTCAACAAGCTGATCGAGAACGGGCTGATCCGCCGCCTGTCGCGCGCCTCCATCCAGATCCTCGACGAGGAGCGCCTGCGCAAGATCGGCGACTACCATGACCGCTACGCCAATCTGGATACGGCACGTTTCGAGACAGAGTTGGGCCGTGCCCTGCAGGAACGCTCCAACGACAGCTAGCCGGGCTATAGCCGTCGTCAACGCGTTTTTATCGGGCGGTGAGACGCAGGCGCGCGCTTTGCGCTTGCGTCGCGCCGCCATGGCATCGAAAGCCAAGTCGTGAGCGATATACGCAACATATCCGTCGACACGGAGATGCCGGACCTGTCCCGCGATCTCGGCGTGGACCTATCCAGCTTTTTCGGCCGCACCTCGCTATCCTTCGTGGTCGCGGATCCCAACCAGCCGGACTGCCCGATCATCTTCGTCAACCGCGCCTTCGAGATGACGACGGGCTATTCGCACCGCTTTGTCGTCGGGCGAAATTGCCGTTTCCTGCAGGGCCCGGACACGGACCCCGGCGCGGTCAAGGCGATCCGCATGGCGCTCAAGCGCGGCGAGGGCGTGGAGCAGACGCTGCTGAACTACCGCGCGGATGGCTCGCCCTTCTACAATGAACTGGTCGTGACGCCGATCCACAACGCGGATGGGGCGCTCGCCTACTTCGTTGGCGTGCAGCGCGAGATCTCGGAACCAGCCAAGGACACGGAACGCCGCTCCACGCTCGACATCGTGCGCAACCAGGTGCAGCTGCACCTCTCCGTCGTCATGGAGATGTCGAAGCTGCATCAGGGCGAAGGCGAGGACGGCGGGGTCGATTTCGTCGCCCTGCTGCGCCGTCTCGAAGTGCTCGACCTGCTCTATGACAACCTCTCCGAGGACGCCGTGCTGCAGGAGCAGCTCGATGTCGGCGCCTATGTCAGTCAGATCGCGGCCAAGCTCGCCGCCAAGAGCCCACGGCCGGGCGTGCGCATGAACATCTCCACCGAATCGGTGGTCATTCCGCTCGACCTCGCCGTGCGCGTGGGCGTGATCCTCGCCGAACTGGTCGAGGCCTCGCTCACGGAATCACTCGAAGGCATGGATACGGGCGTGGTGGAAGTCAGCCTGTGGTCTGAAGACGGGGAGCTTATCCTGTCGGTCTATGACGACGGCGCGGGCGATCCGTCGGCCTCCGAGTGGCTGCAAAGCGGGGAACTGACGCCCAAGGTCATCCGCCGCCTGCTGGACGACATCCACGCCACGATCACCGCACCATCGGCCGATCACGGCCGGGAAATACTGGTGACAGTCCCGCTCTAGGGCCGAGGTCGGACGAGATCGCCTGTCTTTCCCTACCCCACTTGTCGCTCGTCCCCGCGAAGGCGTGAAGCAGAGCCCCTAGGCCGCGTGGTCCGGCGCGCCCGCTTTCGCCGCACCGGGCATGGTTTCCAGGCTCATGCCGCAGATTTCTGACAGCGCTTCGACATTGCGCACCACAATGCGGTTGCGGCCATAGTCGATCAGGCCCTCCTTGCGGAACGCGCTCATCAGCTTGGAGATCGACACATTGGTCAGGCCGAGCATGTTGCCGATCTCCTCCTGCGTCATGGGCAGGCGGATGGTCTTGTCGATGGCCGTTTCGCCGGTCTGCTGCGCGACGTCGATGATGCGCAGCATGACAAAGGCGAGCCGACCGCGCGCGGGCAGGCGGCCGAGCGCGGCGATGTGGCGCTGGGCGCGCTGTACCTCGTGGGCAAGGCGCTCCGACAGCCACGCACCCAACTCGTCGCTGGTCGCGCAGACGCGCTGCAGATCGTCCACGGCAATGCGGTGGGCTTGGACGTGCTGCAGGGCGACGGCGGAATACTTGTCCGTCGCGAGCTCATCCATGCGGGAGAGGCCGGCAAAGCTGCCGGGGCCGAGAATGTCGAGAATCTGCTTGTCGCCCGTGTCGATGTCGAGCTTGGACACCGCCCAGCCCTCGCTGATCAGGAAGACATGCGTCGTCTCCGCCCGCGCGCCGATGATGGAGCGGCCGCGCTCGATGGTGACCCGGTTTTCGCGCGTCAGATTGAGCGATGCGATGAGCTCCCGGGGCAGTCCGGCCAGCACGGGGTCGGTTTGCGGCGCAGGCATGGCGGACGGGTTCGGGCGGGTATAGCTGTTGCGGGTCTGTCTGAAGTTGGCAGGCATGATGTTGTTAATCCTTGGGACCGACGAAATGATATCCGCAGATATCCCTTGGCGAAACTACGCGCCAAAAGTCGCCGCGTTCCAACCACTTTAAAACGGGGAGCACGATTCAACACCGGTTGCAAAAGCGACCGACCTTGCCGTGGGCGATGGCTTGGCACCCGCGCTTTCGACACATCGGAGTTCCATGACCGAGCCCATCCTCCGAACTGCCCTGCCCGATTGGCTGCCTTCCGAACTTCCGGACACGCTGGCCGACCGCATCCATCCCATGAACGACAACCCGGTCGCGCAGGACGCACGCTACGTGCTGTGCTGGCTGCAGCAGGCCCTGCGCGCGGATGAAAATCCGCTGATCGAGCTTGCCCTGCACTTGGCTAACGATCTGGGCCTGCCCGTGCTGGTCTATCACGGCATGAGCCAGAGCTACCCGCATGCGTCGGACCGCCTGCACTGGATGCTGCTGGGCGGATCGCGGGAGGTCGCGCAGGGTTGCGCGGCCAGAGGCATCCGCATGGTCAGCCATGTGGTTCGGCCCGGCCACATCCACCGCGGGCTCGTCTATGCGCTCGCGGAGGACGCCGCGCTGGTCGTGTGCGAGGACCACCCGACCTTCGTCGCGAGCTGGCAGTCCCGCAATTTCGCTGCCAAAACCGACCATGCCGTTCTGGGCGTCGATGCAGCGCGGCTGGTGCCCTACCGCAGGCTGCCGGATGGTCTGAAGACCACGCCCGCATTCCGCAAGGCGTCCGGCGCGCTGCGTGAGCGCTATCTGGGCGGCGTGGAGCCGGTCGAGCCCGCCCACCCGCCCTATGGCGGTCCCCTGCCCTTTGTTCCGGACGCGCTGGAGGGAGCGACAGACGCGCAGCTGCACGACCTCATGGCGGAATGCGAGATCGACCACAGCCTGCCCGTATCCGACGAGCACCCGCCCTCGCGCGAAACCGCGCTGCGCCGCGTCCACGACTTCTGCGCCCGACAGCTCGCGCGCTACAAGTGGACCCGCAACAATCCGGCCGCTGTCGGCGCGGGCTCCGAATTGTCCCCCTATCTGCATTTCGGCATGATCGCACCGTGGGAGGTCGCTCGAGATGTGCACGGCGCGGATGTCCACGCAGCCGCGCGCTGGAAATATCTCGACGAGTTGCTGACCTGGCGGGAGTGGTTCCACTACCAGGCGCTGCACATGCCCGACTTCGAGCTGTTCGACGGCCTGCCCAAGCGGCCGCGTGCCTCGCTGCTGGACCATGCGGACGACCCGCGCGACACGGTCTATGGCCTGGACGCGATGCTGCATGGCCGCACGGATGACGAGACCTGGAACGCCGCGCAGCGGCAATGGCTGGTCACCGGCTACATGCACAACAATCTGCGCATGTACTGGGGCAAGAAGATCATCGGCTGGACCCCGGACCCGAAGACGGCATGGAACGTCGCCTGCTACATCAATGACCGGCTGAGCCTCGACGGGCGTGACCCGGCGACCTACGGCAATATGCGCTGGTGTTTCGGGGCGGCCAAGCCGGCCTACCGCGAGCAGCCTGTCTATGGCTGGGTCGCGCCCAAGTCCGACCGCGCGCTGCGCAAGCGGGACGGCGTGCCGGAGTGGCTCTCGATCTGGGCGAATGCGGAACACGCACGCCTGCGCGTGCCCAATGACTGGCCGGAGGCGCCCCGGCCGGGACGATCCGAAGCCTAGTTCTCGAAGCGGTTGCCTTCCGGCAGGTCCTGTTTCCCGGCACCGTCGCTATCGGTGCCGGCGTCGTCATTGAGCGCCGGCGAGGAGGTCAGCTCCGCCTCATTGGCGGCTGCCTTCAGTTCCTCGCGTGCTTGTTTCGTCGTGTCGGTCATGGTGCGTCTCGCCTGTTTGTGTTCGGGGCATCAACGCGGCATGACCGGACGCGGTTCCTGCGCCGGGCGGGGCGCGGGTTACATGCTGATCCCGGTTAAGCGCATATAACGAAAGACAATGCTTGGGCCTTTTGCCGGATCAAGGATGGCTTTCGGGCCGCGCACAGCCTACGGCATGGCCAATGAGCAGAACCCTGTCAGATTTCGAGGCCAGCCAGTCCGGCTCTCCGGCAGCCGGGAGGGGCGGACGCCCGCAGCGGACCCAGAGCTGCCTCGTCACCAAGCTGTCCCAGCTGATCGACTTGTCGGAGGTGGAACTCGACTCCCTGTCGCGGCTGCAGACTGAGGAGCGCGACTTCGCGCGCGACGAGGTCCTGTTTTCCGTCGGCGACCACCACCAGGATCTCTATATCGTCCAGGATGGCTGGCTGTTCAACGCGATCGACGCGCCCGACGGCCGCCGCCAGATCGTCAACATCTACCACCCCGGCGACATCATCGGCTTCCCCGATATTGCCCTGTCCACGCGCACGACCGATCTCGTCGCCGTGACCAAGGGTTCCATCTGCCCCTTCCCCAAATCCGGGCTCGGCACGGTTTTCATGGAAGCGCCGCGTCTTGCCGCGCTGCTGCTCAGCATTGCCCTGCGCGAGGAGACCGTGCTGATCGACCGCTTGCGCGTATTTTCCCGCAGCTCGGCACAGGCGCGCGTCGCCTATCTGTTTCTCGAACTCCACGCCCGGCTGCGCAGCACGACGGGCGATGCGGGCAACACGCTCTACATGCCGCTCAACCAGCACGAGATCGGCGACAGCGTCGGCCTCACCAATGTCAGCGTCAGCCGCGCGGTGACGGCGCTGGAGGAACGGGGCCTGATCTCCACGGCGAGCCGCGAGGTCACGCTGCTGGATATGGAGGAGCTGCAGAAGATGTGCGACTTCGAGGACCGCTATGCCCAGGTGGTCACGGATTGGTTTCCGTAGGACGCGCACACCGGCGACAGGCAAGCTGCAACAAAAAAGCCTCCCCGCTTGCGCGTGGGAGGCTTTTTCGCGTCTGGAGCGTCGCTGCCCTATGCGAGGAACGAAAGCTGCCCGGACGGGGGCGACTTGCGCGTGCGCGACGCGACAACACCGGACATGGATGGATTGGATAGCGTCTCGGACGACGACACGGACACCGCAGCACCGCTGCCGGCCTTGCGCCAGCTATAGACCTTGGCCAGCGCCGATCCGGGCGGGCAGTACCAGCGGCGCACGGACGGATCCCAGCGCGCACCCAGCCGCTTGGCCATGTCACGGTCCTTGTAGGCCACATTGATGTAACGTTTCGCCATGAGACTTATCCCCTGTTCAGAGCTGGAACATAGGCAGAACATTGGGAACATTCAAGGAATAAAGTCTTATTTTAGGTATTTTGTCCTATAGATTTAGCATGGCTTAAAGGCGCTTGCGCTCATGCGACCAGCGCGAGCAGCAGGAACACGATTGTCCCCACCGCGAGGGCGACCAGCGTCTTCCGGCGATAGGCTCTTGCCAGCAGCCCGACCAGAACGCCGCCCAGAACAACGCCGATCAGGGTGACCGCGACGACCTTCTGGTATGTCTTGAACAGGGTCGGCCCGTGCCCCTTGTGCAGTTCGATCATGGATTTCTGGAAGTCGGGATCGTGACGCGTGGCGGTCAGTCCGTCCGGCGTTTGCGCGAACTCCAGATAGGTCCGGGAGGTGGGACGCAGCTCGATCCGAGTGCCGCGATTGCGGATATATTCGAACCGGTGTTCGATGCCCGCAGTGCCAAGCAGCGCGCGCACATCCGCTTCTAGCGTTTCCGACCCGAAATCGAGTGCGGCTCCGGCAGGCAGGGCGATGGGCGTCGTCTCCGTCTTGCCCTTGTTTCCGACCAGGTACAGCCCGCCCGAAATGGCGAGCAGCAGGAAAGCGGGGGCCATGAAACCGGCCAACAGCAGGTGGAGATTGACAAGAGTCTTGCGCATGGCGTGTCAGAGCTTTCGCATGAAGTGAACGGGGCCGTCATTGCCAGCCGGAACGATGGCGCGCCATACCATTTTGCGGCTCATACACGCTCGTGCCAGCCGCACGCTGAGTGTGCGGCTTGCACATCACTTTATCGCGCTATAAATAATTAAGGAGATTCGCTGCGGGAACAGCCCGCGGGGGTGGGGCGCAGTTCCATGAACCGATATGATGCGCATTGCAAACGGCGTGCTGGCGCGACGGCCACGCAGCGGCGGGGGCCGCGCCGCGCCGCGTCCGGACGCACCGCGTGAACGCGGCGTTGCAAGCCGAGGCGCGCCGCGCGCTGGATACGGTCCTGCCCCAGCACCTGCGCGGCACCTATCCCAACATGCCCGTCCGCCTGCGCAGCCTCCCGGCCCGCCGTGATGTGCAGGACAGGGACAGCGAGACCGCAGAGGTGCATGTGGTGCTGCGCGGCTGGATCGGGACGCGCGCGGTGGTCGGCCCGCGACTGCGCCCCCTGTGCCACCTGTCGATACGGGGCGACTGCCTTGGCCTTGGCCATCTGTCGCCGCCCGGGTCAGCCTCCTCGCATTATCGAACGACTGACACACACCCATCCCAGGTGCATACTGCCCTGACCGCTGCCACCGTGGCCGCCATTCCCGCAGCCACCCTGCACATGCTGATCGAACGGCATGAGGGCTGGCGGATGTTCGTTCTGGGCGAACTGGCGCGGCGGCTCCGCACGCAGCGCCTCATGCACGCGATCACGGGCAGCATGGTCGCGCCCGACCGGCTGCTTCATTTCATCCATCTCATGGCCTGCCGCCTGCGCGCGGCAAAGGGCGAGTACGGCGACGGCGTGGAGGGCTACCGGAGCAGCACGCTGCCCCTGCCCCTGACACAGGGCGAGATCGGCGAACTGCTGGGATTGACCAACGTGTCCGTCAACCGCGCCCTGCGCACGCTCGAAGGCAAGGAAATGCTCAATAGCAGCCGAGACAGCGTGACTTTGCTCCGGGAAGACGCATGGTTGGCCGAATTGGAGTTCGATCTGCCGCCCGCCGAGATCGGCCGAGTTTTCGGCCGCATGATTTCGCAGTTTAACTAGGTTAAACAACGAGGCTGTGGTAAAAGCGGCGTGCGTTCGGACGGGAACGTGCAGACTACGCCGACAGCGCGCATCCCCGCGCATTTCCGTCCGACGGCGTGCGACTCCCGCGCGCGGAGGCCATGCGTGGCACGACTGGAAGACAATCGGCACGCCGGAGCGCCCCGAGGCCAGGCGCTGGCGCAGTTGCTCGCCGCTCTGCCCGTATCCGCCCTGCTGATTTCGCCGGGTGGTGCGCTGATCGACGGGCCTTCCGTGGACATCGCGCTATCAGGTCTGGCTGGTGAGCGCGCGGATGACGGCCCCGTCATCGACTATGTGTGGGAGCTGCCCGCCTTTTCCGACATGCGCGACCGGGCTGGGCTCTTCCGCCTGCTGGGCCGCGCCCAGGACGGCGAAACCGTGCAGGTCGAGCGCCCCTATACCGCGCCTGGCCGCAAGCCCGAGCGCAGGCGCGGCCTGCTGAGCCTCACGCCGCTGCTGGACGAGGATGGGCTGGTGGATCTCATCGCGCTGACCCTGATCGATTGCGAGGACCACGCCCTGCCCGTGCTGGGCCCGCGCGACCCCGCGCGCATCCAGGCCGCGCAGTCCCGGGTCGAGGGCGTGCTGGATCTCGCCCAGGCCGTGATCGAGACCAGCTATGCGCTTGAAGCGGAAGCACCCTCCGGCCGTTCATCGCGGCGCGACGCGCTCTCTGACCGCCTGCACCGCTGCGGGGCCTGCGCCGACGCCTTGTGCCAGCTCGACACGCAGCAGGTCGCGATGCGCGACGTGCTGAAATACGGCCTGGAGCCGGACGCGATGGACTGCGTGGACCGGGCGTCCAGCACGGATACGGTGCCCATTGCGCTGGTTCCCGCCCTGTCCCTGCTGCTGGCCGAACTGGCCGCCAACGCCGCCGCACACGGCGCGTGGAGCCGCACAGGTGGCCGCGTCGAGCTGGCCCTGCGGCGCAGCTCGCCCGGCACTCGGCCGCCCGCTCTGGTGCTGGACTGGGCGGAGAGCGGCTTGCAGGACCTGCAGCCACCGCAGTCATCCGGTTTCGGCCTCCGGCTCATGCAGGACGTGCTGCCACGGCTCTACGGAGCGGAGGCAAAGCTCGACGCGCGCCCGGACGGCTATCGCTGGACACTCACCCTGCCGCTCGGCACGCAAAGTGGCATGGCGGCGGGCACGCCGCTGCGGGAGTTCGGCCGGTTCGACGGCGGTTTCAGCGTGCCGGACGGTCGCGGGGCCGACCTCGCATGAGCGACGCGCGGCACAGCAATGTCGTCCGGCCCGCCATATTCAGCAGCCTGGAGCGGCGAACCCGGCTGCTGCTGGCAGGCCTGCCCCTGCTTGCCGTGCTGCTGTCCCCGGACGGACAGGTCAAGGAATACAATTTCGGCGCACTGGGCGACAGTGCGGACGGCGACGCGCCCAGCGACTGGATCGGCGGACGGTTCGAGGACGGGCCGTGGTGGTCCTATTCGCGCGGCTCCCGCCTCGCTGCCAGGGGGCATCTCGACCGGGCCCGCAAGGGCGAGCGTGTGTCGGAGGAATGCCTCTACAAGCGCGCGGACGGCCTTATGGGCGTGATGTCTCTGACGCTCACTCCGGTGGCGGACCGGACAGGCTCGCTCAAGCAGATTCTCGTGACTGCGCTGGACGTCACCCACCGCACGCGCGGCGACCGGGCATCGGAGATCCTGCGTGCCGACATGGCATACCGCATGCGCAACAGCTTCTCGGTGATGGACGCGCTTGCCGCGCGCGCCGCGCCCGGTGACGCGGCGAGCCTGTCGGGACGGCTGGACTGCGTGCGCGAAGCCCACCGGCTATGCGCGCACTACCTGTTCTTTGACGTGCCGGTGGAGGACATCGTGCGCTCGGCCCTGCCGGAGCCGGACGCGGTGAGCCTGGAGCTGGGACCCGTCGGCGTGCCCGCGCGCGACGTGGAAGTGCTGCTGCTGGCCCTGTCCGCCCTGGCCGGAGCCGACCGCGACGCCAATCTGTCCGTGCGCGGCGTGGACGGCGACATGCTGCAGGTGATCTGGCACGAGGCGGAACCGCGCGAAGCAAGCGCCCTGCCCGACCCGCTCTCCGCGGCCATTCTGGACGACATCGTCACGCTGCAGACGGGCGGCACGGCGACACAGACAAACGATGCGCACGGCTTCCGCTGGTCGCTCCTGCTGCCGCTGGAGCGCACGAGCCGCGCGGCCTAGGGTCGGGACCTAAAAGTTCGGCAGGACCGGAGACACGGGCGCGTCCGCGATCTGGCTCGCCTGCGGCCAGGCGCAGTAGTCGGCGGCGTAATAGGCACCGGGACGGAAATTGCCGGACAGGCCCGGTCCCCCGAAGGGCATGGAGCTCGCCGCGCCGGTCGTGGGCTTGTTCCAGTTCACGATGCCTGCGCGCAGGCGGGGCCGGGTGTAGTCCCACAGCGCGACGTCGTCGCTGACGAGCCCGGCCGCCAGTCCGAATTGCGTGGCATTGGCCAGCGCGATCTGCGCGTCGATGCCGCCCTCATCTTCGGAGACGCGGTGGACCTGCAGGAAGGGCGCGAAAATCTCCTCATCGGGGACCTCCACGCCGGTGACGTCCATCAGGCCGGGCCTCAGGAAGGCTCCGTCGCGCTGCAATTCCACCAGTGAGCGACCGCCCAGCCTGGCCAGTTCGGCCTCGAACGCGACAGCTTGCTCGGCGGCGCGTTCGCTCACGACCGAACCCATGAAGACATCCTCGTCCGGCGCGCCGATGGCGACTGCCGCAATGCGCTGCTGAATACGCTCGAGTACCGCATCGCCGAAGGCTCCGGACGGCAGGATCAGCCGCCGCGCGCAGGAGCAGCGCTGGCCGGCGGAGATATAGGCCGAGACGAAAGCGATGTCGGCGGCGGCGTCCACGTCGTCCGCGTCGTGGATGATCAGCGGATTGTTGCCGCCCATTTCCAGCGCGAGTATGACATTGGGCCGCCCGGCAAAGTGCTTGTGGAAATATGTGCCCGTCGCGGCGGAGCCCGTGAACAGCAGGCCGTTTATATCCGCGTCCAGCAGCGCCGCACCCGTCTCGCGCCCGCCCTGGACAATGTTGAGCACGCCGTCCGGCAGACCCGCCGCTTGGGCCAGCTTCGCGAATATCGCGCCGACACCGGGGGCCAGCTCGCTCGGCTTGAAAACGATCGTATTGCCCGCCAGCAGAGCCGGGACGATGTGGCCATTGGGCAGGTGGCCCGGAAAGTTGAACGGCCCGAACACGGCCATGACGCCGTGCGGCCGGTGGTGGAGGGACGTGGCAGCGTCCGCCCGGTCGCCCGCGCGTTCCGCCTGCGCGCGTATGCTGTGCCCGACCTTGGCCGCCATGGCGCCGGCTTCCGTCCGCGCTTCCCACATCGGCTTGCCGATGGCGTCGGAAATGGCGCGCGCGATCTCCTCCTTGCGCGCCGTGACGGCCTCCGCCCAGCGCTCCATCATGGCGATGCGCTCGGATAGCGGTGTCAGGCTGAAGCTGTGGAAGGCGTTGCGCGCGCGGGCAACGGCGGCGGTCACATCGGATGCGCTCGCCTCGGAGCCTTCCCAGACAACTTCGCCCGTGATCGGGTTCGTGCTTTTCATGTCATCAGCGCCTTGATCGCGGGTCCGTCCATGCGGCCATCCGCCAGCCGCAGCAGCAGCAGCGTCGCCAGCCCGGCGCGCTCCGACAGGCTTTCCGGCACAAAGAACTCGTCGGCCGAATGGATGCGCCCGCCGCGCACGCCGAGCGTGTCGATATTGGGCGTCCCGGCGGCGAACACATTGTTGCCCTCGCACACCCCGCCTGTGTCCTTGAAGGACAGCTCCAGCCCCAGCGCGCGGCCCGTGTCGCGGACTTCGCCGATCAGGCGGTCCTGGGCTGCGTTGCGCGGCTTGGGCGGGCGGTAGAAGCCGCCATGCACATGGGCCGTGATGCCGTCGCGCCCGCTCAGCACAGTATCAAGCGCGGCGCGGACCTGCGCTTCCGCCCACTCGGCGGCCTCCGGGTCCGGCGCGCGGGAGCCCAGCCGCAGCACGGCATTGTCCGGCACGATGTTGACCGCCGCGCCGCCATCGACCGAGCCGACATTGAACACCACCCCATCCCTTACGCCCATCAGCGCCTCGACCTTGAGCGCCATCTCGCACGCGGCCCAGACGGCGGAGCGGCCCTTCTCCGGTTCGCGTCCGGCATGGGCGGAGCGTCCGCGGAACACGATGTCCCAGATGCCCGAGCCCTTGCGCGCACCCGCCAGACTGCCGTCTTCCATGGCGGGTTCGAATGTCAGGCCGATATGCGCGCGCTTGGCCGCGTCGCGCAGCGTGGCGTCGGACGCGAAATTGCCCGTTTCCTCGTCGGGCGTGAGGATGACCGTGTAGCCGAGCCGGTCGCGCTCGCCATGGGCCTCGAACGTCTTGAGCGCATCGATCATCACGGTGATCCCGCCCTTCATGTCGGCGAGACCAGGACCGTTGATGTGGCCATTGGGCAGCGGGGTGATGTCGGTGAACGTGCCCGCCGGGAAGACCGTGTCGTAATGCCCCGTCAGCACGACCTGCACGGGCGCATCGGGCCGTTGGGTTGCGCGCAGGATGGGTCCGGTGGACAGCGCATCGACCTCTCCCTTGGCGTTGACTTTCTCGATGGGCGTGCCCTCGACCGCTTCGACGGTTGCGCCCGTTTCCTCCAGCGCGGCGATCAGCTTCGGCGCGAGTTGCCGGAGCCCGTCCACATTCCAAGACCCCGTATTGGTCGCCGCCCAGTCCAGCACGCGGTCGAGCATGGCGTCCTGGCGCGTATCGATATGGGCGAGCGCGGCCCGGTCGGCTGCATTGAGTTCGGACAGGTCGATCATGCGGCGGTCCTCTGGAAGTCATAGAGACCGGGCAGGTCCATGATCTGGGTGAGCGCGTCCAGCGCCGTGCGGGTCTCGATGAGGAAGTCCGGGTCGGCGAGGTCCGACAGCTCCAGCCGGTCGCGGTAATGCTCGCGCACCCAGCCGCGCAGCCGATCGATCTTGGTTTCGTCAAGCACCACGCCGGAATGCACGGCCGCGCGCGCCTCCTCGCCCAGCACGACCCGAAGGCGCAGGCAGGCAGGGCCGCCGCCATTGCTCATGGACTGCTTCAGGTCGAAATAGTGCGCCTGCCGGATCACGCCGTCGGCGATGAGACCGTCGACATAGGCCTTTGCGGAGGGTGTCTCCTCCACATGGCTCGGCAGGATCAGCGCCATCTCCTTTTTCGCCCCCCCGCCCGGCAAGCTGAGCAGTTGCGAGTTGAAGACATAGCTCGAGATCGCATCGCCGATCGGCATGTCCGCGCGGGCGAAGCGCGGCGTAAAGCCGAGCGGTTCGCAGGCGCGGGTGAGCCGGTCTTCCAACGCGTCAGGGGTCTCAAAGGCCGTCTCGTGATAGAGCATGGTGTCTGCGTTGGTCACGCAGACCACGTCGTTGTGGAACGCGCCCGCATCGATGGCGGCGGGGTTCTGGCGGACGAACTGCGCGCGGGTGAGCCCGTGGCGGCTCGCAATGGCGTGGGTCGACTCAAGCGTCTGGCGCGCGGGGAATGTCGGGTCGTCATCCGACGGAGACAGCGCCGCGCGTCCATGAACGAAGACTTCCAGCCCCTCGCTGCCGTGGTCCGTGCACAGCCGGTTGTGGTTCGCCGCGCCCTCATCGCCCAGCATGGGGTTCATCGGCAGGGCGTCGTGCACGCAAAAGTGCTGATCATCCGCGAAGATGCGGCGCAGCATCCGCGTGGTCAGGCCGTGCTCCAACGCGCGGTGCGGCATGGAGAGCAGGTTGGCGGGCGTGAAATGCACGCGGCCATCTGCCGTGTCCGCTGCCGGGCTGACCGTGGCGGCATTCGCGGTCCACATGGAGGAGGCGGAACTGACATTGGCCAGCAGAGCGGGGTTGGCCTTGAGCGCCAATGCGAGAATGTCCGCATCTGACCCGGTAAATCCGAGCTTGCGCAAAAAACCCACGCGCGGCGCGTCATGCGGCGGCAGGAAGCCCTGCGGCAGCCCCAGACCCATCACCGCTTCCATCTTGTCGAGCCCCTGCAGCGCGGCCGCGCGCGGATTGCTCACCCGGCCCTTGTGAACGGACGATGCGATATTGCCCCGGCTCAACCCCGCATAATTATGCGTCGGACCGACAAGGCCGTCGAAGTTCATCTCCATGCTCATGCGCGGCGGTCCTGTGCGAGGGCGAGCGTGACGTCGCCACCCAGCGGCCTGGCGGCGTCGTCAATCAGACCCGCCGACAGATCGCCCAGAGCCCGCGTCGCGCGGAAATCCGCGCCCGTGCCCGCGAAAGCGAGCAGGCTTTGCGGCCCGGCGCCATAGCCCGCCAGCGGCCTCGCCGTGCGCGCGATCAGCGTGTCGTCCGTGCGGCACTCGATCGCCGGGCCGCCGTCGAAGATGTCGCAGAGATCGGTCTCCTCGAACCCCGCGCCCATCAGCAGGTTCATTGCGCCGCGCGACACATCATGCGGTCGTCCGGCGCAGTGACGCGCGCTCTCGGGCAGCAGGTTCATCAGGATCGGCAGGCTCGGCAGAAGCTCCATGATGAAGCGGCCGTCGCTCGCGGACAGGCGGTCCGCCACGGCGAAGTCCGTGCCGATGAACTTGCTCGTCAGATGCTCCCAGAACGGGCTGACGCCCTGATCGTCCACCCAGCCCCGTATGTCGGCCATGAGCTTGCGCGCGAACCGGTCGCGGTGCGCGTGGATGAAGCAGAGCCGCCCCAGCGACAGCAGCCGCGCCACGCCGCGCCCGCGCGCGTTTGGCGCAAGATAGATCGAGGCCAGCTCCGTCCAGCCGTCGAAATCGGTGGTCAGTTGCAGCGTGTCATATTCCGTGCGCAGGTCGAGTTGCGAACTCCGCCGCGCGTGGCGGGAGCGCTTGAACGAGTAGAAGGGCCGCTCCAGACCCAGCTTCGGGATGATACCGGAAATGCCCATGACGCGGCCGTCGCGCTCGGCCACGAACAGCACGCGGTTGCAGTCTTCCCCGCAGGCCTCGCCGGCCAGAAATCGCGTCGAGGCGTCGATATAGGCTTCGACTCGCTCGGGCGTGCGCGGCACGGTCGTCAGCCCGGCCTCCGCCGCGCCGGTGAAGGCGTGGATCGCGGCGGCGTCGGCATGCGTGGCGGGTCGGAAGATGTCCAAGTGGCTCACCCGGTTTGCGCGCGAGCCGAGCCGATTGTCCCAGCGGTCGCGAAGCGCTCGCTTAACAAGGGCGGTCGGAGGGGGCAAGCTCAGCGAGAGAACGCAACGATGGCACCGGTGGTCGGGTTCGAGCCGGCACTCCCCCTGCCGGAGGCGACTGCGTCTCGGGCCATGAGTAGTGAACCCAGACCATGGTACCGGTGGTCGGGCTCGAACCGACACTCCAAAGGAACGGGATTTTGAATCCCGCGTGTCTACCAATTCCACCACACCGGCACGGGTTGGGCGAGCGCGCGGGTTACAGCGCGCGGGCGAGCGGCGTCAACTGCGAAAGGCTTCGTTAAGGACAGCTTGAAACGCAGCGGAAAGGCATGAGCGCCAAATTCCCGCCATCTTCGCGGTCTGGTCAGCCGCATGATGTGGAGAGGACGATGCGGCGCGCATTTCTGACAATAGTGGCCTTGGGCACGCTCGGCCTCACCGCCTGCGAGCCGGAGAGCGTGGCAGTCCCGGCGGTCGCGGACGCTCCCTCCGGCAAAGCGCCCGTCGCCCCGGTCGTGCAGGAATGGCGCTCGCCCGAAGAGCTAATGGCGCATGACGGCGGGGCGGAGTATTCCGACTACCAGACGGCGATGGCGCTGTGGCGCAATGCGGACCGCCGCACGCATCCCAAGGGGTCGTGCGCGGGCTGCCACGGGGCGGACTTCTTCGATCTGGCGCGCATTGGCAGCACGCGGGGCGACGTCATCCGCCGGGCGGTGGCGGACGGCGCGACGCCGGACCAGGCGCGGGCCCTGGCCAACAGCGTCGAAGCCCTGCGCGGCCGCTACGGAATGGAGGCGGCGAGCGCGCGGACCTTCCGGCCGTTCCAGCCGGGCGGCGCGGTGCTGCTGCCCGAGACTGACCTGCCCCGCCACGAAGCCCGCGTCGTGCGCGACATCGCCTTTGGCCGCCAGCTGGAGAGCCTGCTGCCGACCCTGTTCGGCAGCCCCATCGACACGCCGGAGCAGGCCGAAGCCGCGCGCACGGAGATGCTCGATCTTGCTAATGGCACCAATGTCGGCGGGGCCAACCCGGAAGCACTCGACCTGCGCGCCCTGCCCGTCGGCCTGCCCTACCCGCTGTGGAGTTCGGACGGCCATCATGGGTCAGAGCAAGCGACCATGAATGACTGGATCGCCGATATCGCCCATGACGCAGCGCCGGAAGCCGAGGCGGAGTGGCATGCCGTCATGGACAAATATATCGACGCGCCGACCCGCACGAACTTCTGGAGAATGTACGAGACGGCCGAGCGGCTGACCGAGAGCGCCGGCATGGGTGAGTGCACCTATGATGGCCGCAATCCGCAACTGGCCTGCGGGGCCGTCGCGGACTTCAACCGCAACAAATATCTGTCCGCGCTAATTGGCCAGCACCGCATGCGCGAGGAATATCTGGGCGGCCCGGTCGAGCCGCTATTCGACACGGGCGCGCTGGCACTGGCCTATGTCGATGACGACCCGCGCCTGCGCTTCATGATGGAGCGCCGCGACCCGCATTTCCTGCCCGGCAATGTGTGGGAAGTGGGCGACCGCGCGCGCGTCATGCTCGACAACAGCCGCGCAGAAGGCTCGCTGCGTCCGCTGCTTGCGCAACTGGGCTACCCGGACTTCGTCGTGGATTCGGTGTCCGAAACCGCCAGCGAGCGCGGCGAGCAGGAAGACCTGCGCCGCGCCTGGTTCTGGATGGGTTTCACCATGGATCCCAGCTTTGCGCGCGTTCACGCGTCCAACTCCACCAAGGTCGGCGAATATATGGTCGCCAGCCTGCTGGAGACCAATATGCACATGCATAACAGCTTCGCCGCCCATATGCGGATCATGGTCAAGGGCACGCTGCCCGAGGCCAATGTGGAGCGGTTCAACACGCGCATCGGCCATGTCCAGCGCGCGCCTGTGAGCTTCGATCTGAACTACAGCTATTTCGTCGGCTACAACCGCACGGTCCTGCGCTGGAAGGAGGACAAGCGCGACGACACGGTCCTGCCGGATAGACTCAAGGCCGAGCAGGAGGCGATGTGGCAGCGCTTCAACTCCAATGCCTTTCGCGCCGGCATGCACCTTTATCTGGCGGAAGTGGAGACCGGCCGGGCGGCGTCAGACGTGCCGCTCTACGCGCTGGACCAGCATTTCGAGCATTATCAGGGAGACGTCCGCGAACAGGACGCCGCCCTGCTGAACCGGTTGCGCGCGACGCAATACTGAACGGCTGCAAGGCCGCCTTTACCTCGCCTTATCCCACGTCCAGTAGCGCGGCGTCATGAAGGGCCGTCTCGCATTTCTCGATCGCTGGTATGAGGGTACGAAAGCGCTCGCGCGCCATCCGCGCGCCACGCCCATGCTGGCGGGCGTCTCCTTCATCGAGAGCATCTTCTTTCCCATCCCGACCGCCGTCATGCTCGCGCCCATGGTGCAGGCCGACCACAGCCGCGCCTGGCGGCTGGCAGGCATATGCACGGTCGCGTCCGTGCTGGGCGGCGTGTTCGGCTACCTGCTCGGCTGGTTCGCATACGAGGCCATCGCCGAGCCGATCCTGGAGCGTCTCGGCAAGCTGGAGAAGATGGACGACTTCCGCGGCATGGCGGACGAATATGGCGCGCTCGCCGTGTTCGGTGCCGGGCTGACGCCGTTTCCCTACAAGGTCATCACGATTCTGTCGGGCGCGCTGAAGCTCAGCTTCCCGGTCTTTCTCGTCGCCAGCGTCTTGTCGCGCTCGCTTCAATTCTTCCTGATCGCCGGCATCATCCGCCTGCTCGGAGACCGGGCGGAGAAGATGATGAAGGAGAATTTCGGCTGGTTCACGATCGGGTTGTTCGTGCTGCTGGGCGGGCTGTATTGGGTCTATAAGACCTATTTGCACTAGAGCGTCACGAACGCTTCGAACCCGGAAAGCTGAAACGCCTCCCGGCGCGCCGCGTCCGCTGTCCCGCCGATCGAAAACGCAGTTGCCCGTGCGGGCGGCTCCCCCCTGCCCTCATCCGGCAGCAGGCTCTCCACACGCCGCGCAATCGCCTCCCCGCTATCGATCCACGCCACGCTTTGGCGCGTCACCGACCGCAGCTCGTCCACCAGCAGCGGGAAATGCGTGCAGGCGAGCACGACCGCATCGACATCCGCGCCGTCGCGGCCATCGAAGATAGGCGCGATTTCCGCGCGCAAGCGGTCCAGATCGACCGCCCGTCCCGACAGCTTGGCCTCCGCCTCCTCCACCAGCGCGACGCTGCCCGCGAGCCGCACTAGGCAGCCATCGGCGAAGCGGTCGATCAGCTCGTCGACATAGGCGCGGCGGACCGTGCCGGGCGTGCCGAGCACGGCGATGGTCTTGGTGCGCGACAGCTTGGCCGCCGGCTTGATCGCGGGCACGACGCCCACGACCGGCACGTCCAGCACGGCGCGGATAGAGGGCAACGCGGTGGTGGACGCGGTATTGCAGGCGATGACCACGACGTCGGGCCGCAGCATGTCGACGACGGGCGCGAGCAAGCCCGGCAGGCGCGCACGGAGCTGCTTTTCCGACTTCTCGCCGTAGGGGCGGAAGGCGTCATCCGCCAGGTAGCTCTGCGCGAGGTCCGGCATTCGCTTGCGCACTTCCGCGCTGACCGACAGCCCGCCGACGCCGCTGTCGAACAGCAGCGCGTGCGGGCGATTGTCTGGTGTCAGCCGAGCCATAAGCCGCCCTTGCACAGGAAAGAGGTTTAATTTCAACCAACGCGGCGTAAGGGCGTGGCCGTGAGTTCCGCCCGCCCCAACCGAGACGCATTCTGGACGCGCCGCACGGTCATGCTGATCGCGCTGCTGCTGGTGTTCCGTGTCGTCATGCTGCTGGTGAACCCGACCGGCCTGCACGGCGACGAAGCGCAATATTGGGCGTGGTCGCGCGAGCCGGCCTTTGGCTATTATTCCAAACCGCCGGGCATTGCCTGGGTGATCGCCGCGACGACGGCGGTGTTCGGCCACGACGAATGGGCCGTGCGCCTCGCCTCGCCGCTGCTGCATACGGGCTCGGCCGTCTTCACCGCGCTCACCGCGCGCCGGCTGTGGGGCGCCAAGGCGGGCTGGCTGGCGGCGGCGAGCTATGCGCTGATGCCCGGCGTGAGCCTGTCGGCCAGCCTGATCAGCACGGACGCGCTGCTTTTGTTCTTCGTGACGCTAGCAGTCTTTGCCTGGGTCAGCCTGCGCGAGAGCGGACACTGGACGGATGCGCTGCTGCTCGGCGTGGCCGTAGGCTGCGGCATGATGAGCAAATACGCCATGATGTTCGTGCTGCCCGCGCTGGTCGGAGCCGTGCTGCTGGAGCCCAGGACCCGCGCCGCCCTGCTCGGCTGGAAGGGGCTGGCGAGCGCGTGCGTCGCCGGGCTGATCCTGCTGCCGAACCTGATCTGGAACGCGCGCAACAGCTTCGCGACCGTGAAGCACACGGGCGACAACGCGAATATGAGCGGCGGGCTCGGCCTTAACCCCGGCGAGGTGCTGGAGTTCATCGGCGGGCAGTTCGGCGTGTTCGGCCCGCTCGCCTTTCCGCTGCTGATCGTGGCGCTGTGGCACTGGCGCCGCTCGCGCGGCCTGCCGCTCTGGTTTGTTGTCGCCGTGCTGAGCCCGCTGCTGGTGATCAGCCTGCAGGCGCTTCTGTCGCGCGCCAACGCGAACTGGGCCGCCGCCGCCTACGGCATCGCGCCGCTGCTGCTGGCGGGCTGGGCGATCACCTCGCGGCGCGCCATGTTGTGGACGCTGGCGGCCATCGGCATCAACGCGATCTTCGCCATTGCCGGGCCGCTGGTGATGATGTCGCCCGCGCAGATGGACCGTATGGGTCTGGCCGGCACGGTCGAGCGCTTGCGCGGCTGGCCCGAAACGGCGGCTCGCCTGCGCACGGCGGCCATCGATGCGGGCGCGGAGACGATCGCGGTGGACAACCGGCTGCTGTTCTACGACCTGCTCTATTACGGCATGGAGGACACGGCCGACTTGCGCATGTGGCGCTTCGAGCCGGAGTTGAACAATCACGCCGAGCTGACGCGACCGCTCGAGATCGGCGCGGACCGCGTGCTGCTGGTGAGCTATTATTCCGACTATGCGCCCTATTTCGCCGCCGACTTCGAGAGCCTGACGCGGATTGGCGAGGTCGAGATTCCACTGGGCGGAGGCGATCCGCGGAAGCTCACGCTATACCGCGCGGATGGCTATCTGGGTCCGAGGGAGCGGACCGACCGCTAGTCCCTATTTCGGCACCGCCTTGGCCTTCTCGCCCCACAGCTTCTTCAGCTTGGCATCGCGGCGGCAGCCGGTGCGGTAGGTGCGGTAGCGGACGGGGTTCTTCTTGTAGTAGTCCTGGTGGTAGTCTTCCGCGTCGTAGAACGTCACGGCGGGCAGGATCGGCGTGACGATGGTGTCCTCGAACGGCTTGTTCACGCGCAGCTTCGCCAGGCTGTCGCGCGCGTCGCGCATCTGTTCGGGCGTGGCGAAGATGGCCGTGCGGTAGGAGCTGCCCTTGTCGCAGAACTGGCCGCGGTCGTCGGTCGGGTCCACGGTGGTCCAGTAGTAGTCCACCAGCTCGCGATAGGTCACCTCGCTCGGATCATAGAGCACTTCGGCGGCCTCGAAATGACCCGTCTCCGTGTAGCTCACCGTCTTGTAGTCCGGATTGTCGAGCTGCCCGCCCGTATAGCCGGACACGACTTCGATCACGCCGGGCACGCTCTCGAAATCCTTTTCCACGCACCAGAAGCAGCCGCCCGCGAAGATGGCCGTTTGCAGCCCGTCCGCGACTTCGGCCCTGTAGGGCGCTTGCGGACCGGACACGGCCGACGCGACCATGACCTTGGGCTCGGGCTGGGGCTCGGAGGACTCCGTCTCCGTCTGCACGCGAGACGGCGCTTCGGTGCAGGCGGCGAGGAACAGGGCGGCGGTGGAACTCAGAAGTGTTGCGCGTATCATGTCTTATCTATGGGAGGAGGCGGGGCTTCGTTCCAATTAAGTTTGCGTGATGTGGGCGGGAGCCTAGGTCGTATATCCATAGATGGGCCGGTTTTGACGGCTTTAGGGCGTTTCGTGCCAGATATCTGCAAGAGTGGGCGCGGCTTGTAGGCAATGCATTGGCCTTGGCAAAAGCCGCAACGACGTCCACGGAGCGCCCCAAAGCCGCCGCGCAGCGGTCGTTCAAAGCGGTCCATGGGACGTCGTTGCGGCCTCTTGCGGTGTCTAGACACCGCCGCGAGTCCGCGCCTAGCCCATGAAACGCTTTGAACGATCAAAATCCGCCCCATCTATGGATATACGACCTAGCTTACGCCGCTTCGCGCGCGACCTTGTAGGCGTCCAGCACGCGCTCTCGCGCCTGTTTGTGATCGACCATCGGCTTCGGGTAATCCTTGCCCAGCTCCACGCCGGCGTCCGCCAGCACCGACTTCGGCGCGGTCCAGGGCTGGTGGATGTATTTGGTCGGCAGTTTCGCCAGCTCCGGCACCCACTTACGCACATAGTCGCCCTTGGGGTCGAACTTCTCGCCCTGGCCGAACGGGTTGAACACGCGGAAATAGGGCGCGGCATCGGCACCCGTTCCGGCCACCCATTGCCAGCTCGCCGCATTGCTCGCGAGGTCCGCTTCCAGCAGCGTGTCCCAGAACCACGCTTCGCCGTCGCGCCAGTCGATCAGCAGGTGCTTGATGAGAAAGCTCGCCACCACCATGCGCACCCGGTTGTGCATCCAGCCCGTGTCCCAGAGCTGGCGCATGCCCGCATCCACGAATGGATAGCCCGTCCTGCCCTTGGCCCAGGCGTGCAGGTCGGCCTCGTCGTGACGCCATTCCATGTGGTCGAACTTGTCGGAGAAATTCTCCGTCGCCAGCTCCGGATTGTAGAAGAGCAGCGTGTAGGAGAACTCGCGCCAGCCGATCTCGGTGAGGAATTTGCGCGAGCCGGGTTCGTTGTCTTTCACCGCATTCCACACGAAACGCGGGCTGATCTCGCCATGGGCGAAGTGCGGCGACAGCATGGATGTCAGATCGAGGTCCGGTCGGTCGCGCCCTTCCGCATAATCCGCGATCGGTCCGGCGAGGAACTCCTCCAGCCGATCCTTCGCGCCCGCCTCGCCGGGAGTGTGGTGCTTCATCATCTTGGAGCCCCAATCGGGCGTGGTCGGCAGCAGGCCCCAATCGTCCAGTTCGTCCGATCCGACATTGCCCGACACGCAGTCCAGTTCGTCCGGCGCGGCGATCGGCTCGCCCACGCTGAGCCCCTCTTTCGCCGCCCGCCAGAAGGGCGTGAAGACGCGGTAGGGCGTGCCGGATTTGGTGGTCACTTCCCACGGCTCGACCAGCAGATTGCCCTTGAAGCTCTCGGCCGTGATGCCGCGCTCGGTCAGGTCGT
>JAHDEU010000364.1 GCA_020628635.1 Hellea sp.
ATGCGCTGGAGCAGGCGACAAACGCCATCGAGCCTCCGCGCTACTACCGCGATGCTTACGATGTGCCGGAGCTGCGAGGTGCGCTGGAGCCGGAGCGTGGTGGCGGTGCGCAGATCAGGGGCTAGTGCGTTACTGCACCATCCCGGTCATGGCGGCGTCAGCATATTGACGAAGCGCCGACTGGAACCCGGGAATGGCGGTATTGGCGCGCGCGATGATCTCGATCCGGCGCGCTTCCATCGACGCCACGGCTCCGCAATCGCGGGCATGACCGAGCCCATGCAGGCCACTTTCGACGAGGCCTGGGTGCGTGCTGCGCGCGCAGGCCTCCATCGCGTCGAGACAGGCCGAGGCTCCATCCGGGCTGCAGATATAGGGATAGGGTGCGACGTCCCAGAACATGTAGCAGACATAATTTGCAAAACGCGCGGCGAGATCGCCGAGGTCGCTCTCGGTCCGGCCCGCGCTTAACACGCGTGGCGCACCTGGCCCGTCATCGGGATCGAAGATAGCGATCATGGAAGGCCCTATCGCCCGGATCGCCGCGCAGTCCGACACGCGGTTTCCTGACCCGTGGCGATCGCAAAAATACACGTCCATGGCCGCGTGCAACAGGGCTGTGCCTTGAGGCAGTGTGACGGAAAGCTGTCCGCCCGCAATGGCGACCAAGGCTTTCCCGACCTCAGCTTGCCAACCGTCCTCATCGGAGCAGGCACGCTCGACGATGGCATGAGCGGGGTCGCTCCAATCCGCTCCGGCAGACCTGTAGTCGGCAAGGCCTGACACAGACAGCGCTTGCAGGAATTCAGCCGTCCACAAGGTCATCGCGGATAGTCGCTAGGGCGAAAACCTTAAGGCGTTACGAACCGCCCGAACTCCCGCCGCAGCATGGCCAGCTTCGGATCGATATAGGTCCGGCAGAAGGGCCGCTCGGGATCGGATGCGTAGTAGTCGAGGAATTGCGCGTCGTTGAGCCGGAACGCGCGCAGCGGCAGGACTTGCGTGATGATCGGCCGGGTGAACCCGGATTGCAGTTCGGCCAGCGCGGCGCGCGCAGCCTCCCCGTCATCCTCCACATAGACCGCGCTGCGGTATTTGCCGCGCATGGAGTGCTGCGAGCGGCTGGCATGGGTGCGCAGGTGTATGTCGAGCAGGACCGGGAGCGGCATGACGGACGGGTCGAGCGTCAGGCGCACGGCCTCGGACCATGTGTCGTTCGGAGGGTCGGACCGGATGAAGCCCTGCTCCACGCCGCTCACCCCGCGCAAGGCCGCGAACACCGCTTCCGTGCACCAGTGGCAGCCGCCGCCGAGGCCCAGAATGAGGGGTGGGGTCGGTCCGCGCGTCAGGTCCAGTATAGAACCGCTCCATTCGGCAGTTCGCGTGCGATGGTGTCGGTGAACCACGCTTTCATCTCGCGCATCATCTCGCGGCGGTAGACGAATTTCCGCCCGCCGAACTTGTTGCGCTTCTCGCTGCGCACGGCCGGGTCCATCTCCAGCGACGTGCCCGGATACCACGACAGCAGCACTTCGCGCGAACCGGGCGTGAAGCGGTGGGTGATGAGCTCGACTGTCACGTCCGCGTCCTCGGGCAGCGCTATCCCTGCGTCCCGGATGAGCGCGCCGTAGCCCGCCTGCCAGTTCTCGATCGGCATGATCGGCGCAATGGTCAGCCCGACCGGATAGCCGGCGCGCGCCATCCGGCCCATCGCAGCCAGACGGTCCGCCAGCTTCGCCGTGCCGCCCTCGAACCGGCGCGTGATGTCCTCCGCATTGACCGAAAAGCGCACCCGCGTCCGGCCATTATGCGGCAGGCCCAGCAGATCATCGACGCGGGCATATTTGGTCGTGAAGCGCAGGCCGGCTTCCGACTGCTGGCCGAACCAGGTTATCGCCCGCTCCAGCCCGCCAGTGAGGTGCTCGATGCCCAACGGGTCGGTGTAGCAGGAGGCCTCGAACGTCGTGCCTTCGTGTGCGCGGGTTTCGGACGCGGACGTGATCTTGCCTTGGCCGATGAAGTTCGGCACGGCTGCGAAAATCTCGTCCAGATTGGCATAGGCGCGCGTAATCGGCGGCCCCGACAGCGAGCCCGCCAGGTAGCAATACTGGCAATGCGCCGGGCAGCCTCTCGCCAAGTCCAAGCGGAAGTCCGCGCTCGGCGGAATGGGCTGGAAGCGCAGCGCGGATGGCGGCGCATTGACGATGGCAATGGATGTCTTGGCCCGGCGATAGGTCTCCCGCTCGCTCTCGCCCTTGAGGCCGCGGACGGCATTGCCTTTTAGCTCGATGATCTCCGCACCCAGCTCCGCCCCGACACGCCGCGCGCGCGCGGCGACGTCGGAGTCGCGCGCCGCCTTGGTAATGAACACACGCGATGGCCGCCAGAGTTTGAGATGCGCGGACGGGCGAGGCTCCGGGTTAGCGTGGGCGGCCGCGTGTGTTGGGGCGATGTGAGGGGCAGCCGCAGGGGGCGTCATGTCGAGGAGCGTTGTCATGGGGGAGCAACGGCTTAAGAACTCATAGGTTCTCAATCTTCTCTTCTCCCGCCATATCAAAGGTT
>JAHDEU010000365.1 GCA_020628635.1 Hellea sp.
CCTCGCCGTCGGTCCGCTTCGCGGCCCTTTGGGCTCGACCCCTCAAAGGGGAGGAATTACCAAGAACAACTCAAAGCGACGCTCTGCGGAAACACGGTTTTCAAGTGCTAGAGTCATGTCGTCACCGCAATATCGAACGGATCTGTCGATTGCACCCAACATTCCTCAGGCCAGAGCCTGTGACCGCACTCCGGCGAATCCCACCTCATCAGGACACCGCATGCCCTATTCCATCCGCCCCTACTGCCCCGCCGACGCGGCTTCCCTTTCCGAGACCCGCTGGCAGTCCGTGCGAGGGCTAGGCGTCAACGCTTACACGCGGGACCAGATCACAGCCTGGCTGCCGGAGCGCGAGTCTGTTTCCAAGGTCCGCTCGCATTTCGAGGACGGTCGCCGCGCCTGGGTGATCTGCTCGGAAGATGCACCGGACATCGCCCTCGGTGCGGTCGATCTCGAGGCTGACGGCCATATCGACTATCTCTATCTCCGGCCCGAGGTGGCGGGTCGGGGGCTGGCGGGACGCCTGCTGGAAACAGCGGTTGCAGCGGCGCGCGCTGACCATATGGCGCGGCTGTTCACGGAAGCGAGCGAGCTGGCCCGCCCGGTTTTCGAGCGCCATGGATTCACGGCGACGCACCGCCGCGACTTTGACTTGCGCGGCGTGTCGATCCATAACTACGCCATGGTGCGCGTGCTGGAGCGTGGCGGAGCCTGACCAAATCGCACGCGAACTGAAGGCGCGCGTTGACTTTGCGGGAATCGGCGCTATTGCACGGCCTTGGATCGCCGCCCCGCTTGGGCGGCTAATTTTTTGACAGGAGCGGACCATGTTCGCAGTCATCAAGACCGGCGGTAAGCAGTACAAGGTCTCTGAGAACGACATCATCGTGGTTGAGAAGCTCGACGGAGAGGCCGGCGGTTCGGTTTCCTTCGGCGAAGTGCTCATGCACGGCACCGACGGCGACGTGAAAGTTGGCGCACCCCTCGTGGACGGCGCGTCTGTGACGGGCGAAGTCATCGAGCAGCGCAAGGGCAACAAGGTCCTCGTCTTCAAGAAGAAGCGCCGCCAGAACTACCGCCGCAAGCGTGGCCACCGCCAGCTGGAAACGGTTGTGCGCATCACGGGCATCAAGGGCTAAGCGCCCCACTCGGATAAGAGGAGCTAGGACATGGCACATAAAAAAGCAGGCGGCTCGTCCAATAACGGCCGCGACTCCGCAGGCCGCCGCCTCGGGCTGAAGAAATCCGGTGGCCAGGCGGTCATTCCGGGCAACATCATCATCCGCCAGCGCGGCACGAAATACTATCCCGGCGCCAATGTCGGCATGGGCAAGGACCACACGCTCTACGCCCTGGAAGCCGGCCGCGTGACCTTCGCGACCAAGCGCAACAAGCGCACCTATGTCTCGGTCGAACTGCCGGAAGCCGCCGAATAGCCGCGGTCCTGTGACACAGGATCGTCCCGGACGATCCACACGAACTTCCAAAAGGGAGCCCGGTTTCGTCCGGGCTCCCTTTTTCGTATCTCGCCCGGCCTGCCGGGGTTGGAGGTTCACATGCGCAATATCATACATACGCAGAGGCTGGATCTGCGACGCCCCTTGGATGCCGACGCCCCCGCCCTCGCCCGCTTCATCAACGACTTCGAGGTCGCGCGCCAGACAGGCTCCATTCCCCACCCCTACACGCGGTGGCATGCCGAGTTCTGGCTCACCGTGCAGACAGCCAATCTGCGCAGACGGCTGGAGCAGGCCTACGTCATCGAACGCGACGGCTCCCTCATCGGCTCGGTCACACTCTACAGGCCGCGCATGGATATGCCGTTCAGCATCGGCTACATGCTGGCGCGCGAGGCATGGGGTCATGGCTACATGTCCGAAGCCGTGGCGGCTGTGATGGACGAGGCAGCGTGGAACGAGGTGGAGTCGGTCGTCGCCACGGTCTTCACCGACAACCCTGCCAGCGCAAAAGTGCTGCGGAAGCTGGGCTTCGCCCGGACAGGCGAGAGCCGCTCCTTCTCCATGGCGCGCATGGAGAGCGCCCCGGTCGATGAATTCATCTGGCAGAACGAGGCGGCCCGGTGATGGACGTCCGCTTCGATCAGTTGACGTCCGGAGACTATTTGCGGTTTCGCCGCGAGGCCGGCTGGGACGCGCCGAGCGAGGCACGGGCAAAGCTTGCCCTGACCCATTCTCTCCTGGTCGCCACGATCCGCGACAATGGCGAGCCCATCGCGATGGCCCGGGTCATCGGCGACGGGGCAATGAACCTCTACATCCAGGACGTCATCACGGCCCGAGAACATCGCGGGCGCGGTCATGCGACGGCGCTGCTGACAGCCGTCATCGCACGATTGCAACGCGACTACGACCCGGCGGTCACGATCGGCCTGATGGCGGCCGTGGGGCAGGAGCGCCTCTATGCGAAATTCGGCTTCACCGCCCGTCCGGATGCGCGCTTCGGGGCGGGTATGATCGCGGCGCTGGGCGAGCTTTCATCCGCGAAGGTTCGATAAGCGGGAGATAGGTCCTCGGTTGCACCT
>JAHDEU010000366.1 GCA_020628635.1 Hellea sp.
CCACGCTGATCGGCCCGGTCTCACGGATGCGCGCCCGGATGCGGTGCTCGAGCGGCGTGCTCACGCCTCCGCTTCGGCCTCTTTCGCGGCGAGGCGCGCATAGACCGGCTCGACGGCCTCGCGCCGCCACGCCCAGAATGCGACCGCCGCCCCGACAACAACCATGGGCAGGCTGTAGGCCATGCCGCGCGTGAGCAGGCCGAACTGCGCAATCGGGTCGGGCGTGCGGAAGAACTCGACGAAGAAGCGGAAGACACCGTAGCCGGCGACGCCGAAACCGGTGACCAGCCCGGGCTTGGTCAGTCCGCCGCGTGTCGTGACGAACCGCAGGACGAGCCAGAGCACCAGCCCTTCCAGCGCGGCCTCGTAGAGCTGCGATGGGTGGCGCGGCAGGCTGTCCGGCGCTTTTGGGAAGATCACGCCCCACGGCATGTCGGTTGGATGGCCGTAAAGCTCCTGGTTCATGAAGTTGGTGATGCGCACCAGACCCAGCCCGATCGGCGCGCCGATCCAGGCCAGATCGGCCAGCCGCATGTAGTCGATGCCCTTGCGCCAATGCGCGTAAGCGACGGCCGCGCACACGCCGAGAAAGCCGCCATGGAAGCTCATCCCGCCGCCGCGAATGCCAAGGATGATGGCCAGCGGGTCCGTCCAGATCGTGCTGGTGGAATAGAGGATGATGTAGCCCAGCCGTCCGCCCGCGATGATGCCGACGAGGCAGTAGAGCATGAGGTCCGACAGGTCGTCGCGCGACGGGACTTTCGAGTCACCGCGCGTGGGCCCGGTCGGCACCCAGTATTTGCGGCTTTCCGCGACCTTGGACGCATAGAGATAGGCGCAGAACAGCCCGACCATATAGGCGAGGCCATACCATTTGACCGAGAAGGAGCCGATGCGGATGGCGTCCTCGGAGATCCATTCCGGAAAGCGGATGGCGGCGATGATGTCGATAAGGGCGATCACGCGCGCCGCTTAGCGCAGCCGGGCAAACGTTGTAACCCGCCTTTGCGCGCTTATATCGAGGGCGAACCAAGGAGCCCCGCCATGCAATCCAAGTCCAAACCGCTCGAAGACCTGTCCAACCTGATGGCCAATGCCGTCGGCGCGGCCAAAGGTGTCGGCGACGAGATCAAGGCCATGACCCGCAGCCAGGCGGAGAAGTTCATCGCCGATATGGATCTGGTGACGCGTGACGAGTTCGATGTGCTGAAAGCACGGCTGGACGCGGCGCTGGCGGAGATCGAGGCGTTGAAGGCGGCCAAGCCGAAGCGGAAGGCTCCGGTGAAGAAGGCGGCTGCGAAGAAGTAGAAGGGAGGGGAAGGGCGCGCTTCGCGCGGCTCTTTGTCGGGTCACCCCTCCGACCTTGTGTCGCTGCGCTCCACAAGCCCACCTCCCCTTTCCGGGGAGGAAAACAATAATTGCCACAAATATTTCCTCCCCGGAAAGGGGAGGTGGCCCGCAAGCGCGCTAGCGCTTGAGGGTCGGAGGGGTGACCCCTAGATCAGACGCGCAACGCGCGCCGTTCTAGGCCGACGCCGTCTTCAAATCCGGAATGCGCAGCACCTGCCCGGGATAGATCTTGTCCGGATCGCTCAGCATCGGCTTGTTGGCTTCGAAGATCTCTGGATAGAGCTTCCACGTCCCGTAATAGGTCTTGGAGATCGCGGACAGCGTGTCGCCTGACTCCACCGTGTGGAAACGCGAGGCGCGGCCTGCCATCTTCGTTCCGGCCTCGTCCTTCACGCCGCCGACGCCTTCGACATTGCCAACGGCGAGGATGATCTTTTCCTTCATCTCCTGGCTGACGGCTTCGCCCTTGATGGTGATGGTGCCGTCATCGGCCACGTCCATGTCGATGCCGGTCGTGTCGAGATCGTAGCTCTTGACCTCCTTCTCCAGCTTCTCCTTGGCGTCCTTGCCGCCGAAAATCTTGCCGAGGCCGCGGCCCGCCGCTTTGACGAAGGGGATCATTCCGAACATGTGAGTCTCCAGTGGTTGAGCGTGCAGGGTAGGGGTCGGACGGCGGGTTGTGCAAGCGCAATTCGATCGGCGCGCGGAACTGCATCCGGACTCATTCATACTTTCATGTGCGGGAGCGTCCCGCTATGGGCGCGCGAGTTTGTGGTGCGGGGAACCGCGCGAGAGTAAGGACGGCACATCATGGCCACTATCATCCAAGCGGGCGTCAGCGTTTTCGGCCTGTTCAAAATCGATCCGGCCCTGCTCGCCTTTGCGCTGATCTTCGGCGCGTTCGCGGTGCTGAACTATATCGACAAGAAGCGCATCGACTAGGATTGCACCGGCGCTCGCGCCGCGCTCCACCATGTTGATCTCACTCCTACTTCTCGCCCTCGGCATCGTCGTGCTGGTCGTGGCCGGCGACGTGCTCGTGCGCGGCGCGGCGGCGCTGGCGCGTCATTGGGGCGTGCCCGCGCTGATCGTGGGCCTCACCATCGTGGCCTTCGGCACGTCGGCGCCGGAACTCGTCGTGAGCGTCAATGCCGTGCTGGACGGCGTGGGGCAGATGGCGGCGGGCAA
>JAHDEU010000367.1 GCA_020628635.1 Hellea sp.
AACCACTACAGCCCCTCCGCTTCGCTGCGGAGCGGGTTTATTCGCTGTAGGCTAGCTGTGCAGTTGGGGCGCCCCTGGGATGTCCAACACAAACACCGGCACTTCCACATCATACCCCGCGAGCTCATCCGCCCCTTCCGGCTCCACCCGGTAGCTCCCGCTCATCATGCCGGACGGCGCGGACAGTGGCGCACCGGATGTGTAGCGGAAGCTCTCGCCCGCGCGCACGACGGGCTTTTCGCCCACCACGCCCTGGCCATGGACTTCCTGGACGTGTCCGCGGCTGTCGGCGATGTGCCAGTAGCGGCCGGTGACGCGCAGGTCCTCGTCCGACTGGTTGTCGATCTCGACCGTATAGGCCCAGATGAAGCGGCCATCCGATGGGTTGCTCTGCTCGGGCAGGTATTCGGGTTCGACGCGCACGATCACGTCCTTGGTGCGTTGCTCGAATGTGTGGGTCCGCGCGACGAGCCCGGCGGGCGCCGTGCTGCTTGTCGTGTTCGGCCCGGTGTTTCCGCGCTCGCTCATAATCTCCCTCTCCCCCGTGCAGTCATGCTTGCCGCGCGGGTCGTTCGGCTCCCCGGACGCTCCCACATGAACGCCCTCGAACTGCCCGCAAGGTTTCACGAAGATTACGGCCGCGCAACCCTGCAGCTGCGACGTTTTGGATGTTTTAGCAGTGGACGACCGTGCAGGCCGTTTTCGTGGTTAAGCCATTCGTCCCCAGCCTAGGCAGCGCACAAACTTGCAGCCCCGCGCGCTGCACGACACACCGAAGGTCGCATACTTGCAGATGGGGCGGGTCTGACGGCTTTGGGGCGTTTCGTGGCTAGGCGCGGCTGTGCAGCGATGCGTCGGCCTCGCAAACAGACGCAACGACGTCCACGGAGCGCCCCAAAGCCGCCGCGCAGCGGTCGCCATGAGCGCGCCCCCAAAGACCAAGGCGGACCGCGTCGCGCCGCTTGCCAAGGCCGAAGCCTTGCCTGCGCGTCGCTCCTAGCCCAAGACACGCTCATGACGATCAGATCCCGTCCCATCTGCAAGTATGCGACCTTGCCATGATCCTGCCCTCGCAGAGACTGTCCGAACTGATAGCGAGCGGCGCGGTCGCCGGCGCGACCACGGATTCCGACGCGCTCCCCACCACGCTGCAGCCCGCCTCGCTGGACCTGCGGCTGGGTGGCACGGCCTTTCGCATGCGCGCCTCCTTCCTGCCGGGCGAGGGCAAGACGGTGCAGGCCGGGCTGGACGCTCTGTGCCTGCACAGCTTCGACATGGCGGGCGGGGCGGTGCTGGAAACGGGCTGCATCTACCTCATCCCGATCATGGAGGGCCTCGATCTATCAGACCGGCCAGAGCTGTCCGCCATCGCCAATCCCAAATCCTCGACCGGGCGCTTGGACGTGTTCGCGCGTCTGATCGGCGATGGCTCGACGCGGTTCGATGCGCTGCCACCTGGCTATCGCGGGCCGCTCTGGCTCGAGGTCGCGCCGCGCACATTCCCCGTGCTGGTGCGTCCCGGCGACCGGCTGTCCCAGCTGCGCATCCGGGAGGGCGCGCCTGAGCCGTTGTCGCGGCAGACCGTGTCCATCGACCTGACGGCCGACGGCGACGGCCCCATCGGCTACCGCGCGCGGCGCCATTCCGGCATGGTGGACCTGCGGGGCGTGGGCGCGCACCGCGCGCTCGACTATTGGGAGCCGGTGCGCATCACCAGTCACGGGCTTATACTCGAGCCCGAGGAGTTCTACATATTGCGCTCGCGCGAGGCAGTGGAGATACCCGTGGGCCAGGCCGCCGAGATGGCCCCCATCGACACGGAGATCGGGGAGTTCCGCGCCCATTATGCGGGCTTTTTCGACCCCGGTTTCGGTGTGGCCGCGCAAGGCGGCTCCGGCAGCCGCGCCGTGCTGGAAGTGCGCGGCCGCGACGTGCCCTTCCTGCTGTCCGATGGCCAGCCCGTCGCACATCTGGTGTTCGAGGCGATGAGCGCGGTGCCGGACGCGCTCTACGGGGATGCGGGCTCGTCCTATCAGGCGCAGGGGCTGCGGCTGTCCAAGCATTTTGCGTAGGTCCGGCTGCGCGCGCATCTTCACTCATGTTTCGCTGCCGCAATGGAGGGTTGTGCGCTTTTGCGGCTTCCGGCTAGGCTGCAGCCGGGAACAGGAGACCTCCATGACGATGATGCGTGCGGCAAAGGCCGTTTTGTTGAGCTGTGCCGGGCTGGCACTCATGCCGGGATTGGCGAACCACGCCCTGCCCGGGCTGGACATGGCGCAGGCCCATGCCGACGTGCCCACGCCCGAGCTGTTCGGCCAGCGCGTCAAGATCTACGACGCCGCCATCTCGCCCGATGGTCGCAAGGTTGCCCAGGTCCGCAATCTCAAGGGCCAGTACATCGTCGCCATCATCGATCTGGACAATCCGCAAGGCGAGCCGCGCGTGCTCGGCCTCGGCAAGGGCATCTCGCCCAAATATGTCCGCTGGGTCAATGACGGCCGGGTGATGATCTCCATCCGCCAGGTGACCAAGC
>JAHDEU010000368.1 GCA_020628635.1 Hellea sp.
GCGTGTTCGAGAGCGAAGAGGAATGCTTTGAGGTCGTGCAGGCCGAGGGCATCAATAAGGGCGACGTGGTCGTCATCCGCAATGAAGGTCCGCGCGGCGGCCCCGGTATGCGCGAAATGCTGGCCGTGACGGCTGCGCTTGTCGGGCAGGACCTCGCCGACCACGTCGCGCTGATCACCGATGGCCGCTTTTCCGGCGCGAGCTACGGCTTCGTAATCGGCCACGTCGCCCCTGAAGCGGCCCATGGCGGTCCGATCGCCTTTATCGAGGAAGGGGACATCATCACCATCGATGTCGAAGCGCAGACCATCAATGTCGCCGCCGATCTGGACGCGCGCGCGAAGGGCTGGACGGCCCCGCTGCCGCGCGATGTGTCGGGCGCCTACGCCAAGTTCGCCGCCCTCGTCGGCTCCGCGTCCAAGGGCGCAGTGACGAGCTTCCCTTTCGGAGGCGCGAAGTGACGCTCCATCAATATTCGTCCTTCTCCCTGAGGGAGAAGGTGGCCGACAGGCCGGATGAGGGTTTCCGGCCTCGGAGAGTCTCTCGAACATCTGAAACCCTCACCCGCCCTTCGGGCACCCTCTCCCTCAAGGGAGAGGGGAAGTGTCTCTAGAATTGGAAACCCACCCATGAGTATCGAAATCTTCTACGACGCCGATTGCGACATCGACATCATCAAGTCCAAGCGCGTCGCCGTGCTGGGCTATGGCTCGCAAGGCCGCGCCCATGCGCTGAACCTGCACGACAGCGGCGTGGACGTCGTGGTCGGCCTCAAGCCCACCTCGTCGACCCGCAAGAAGGTCAAGGCCGACGGGCTCGAGGTCCGCGACACGGCAGACGCCGTCAAAGGCGCGGATGTCGTCATGGTTCTCACCCCCGATGAGTGGCAGTCCAAGATCTACCGCGAGGATATCGAGCCCAACATCAAGGAGGGCGCAACGCTCGCCTTCGGCCACGGTTTCGCGGTCCAATACGGTCAGGTCGTGCCGCGCCGCGATCTCGACGTGATCATGGTCGCGCCGAAAGCGCCCGGCCACACGGTGCGCAACGAGTTCACGCAGGGCCGCGGCATTCCCGACCTCATCGCTGTCGCGCAGGACGCGAACGGCGGCGCGGCGCTGGAGACGGCCAAGTCCTATGCTTCTGCCATCGGTGGCGGCCGCACGGCGATTATCTACACCACCTTCAAGGACGAGACCGAGACCGATCTGTTCGGCGAGCAGGCCGTGCTCTGCGGCGGCGTCGTCGAGCTGATCAAGATGGGCTACGAGACGCTGGTGGAAGGCGGCTATCCGCCGGAGCTCGCCTATTTCGAATGCCTGCACGAAACCAAGCTGATCGTCGACCTGATCTATGAAGGCGGCATCGCGAACATGAATTACTCGATCTCCAACAATGCGGAGTTCGGCGAATATGTCACCGGTGAGCGCGTCGTGAACGAGAGCTCCCGAGAGGCCATGCGCCAATGTCTGAAGAACATCCAGGACGGCTCCTACGCCAAGGAGTTCATCCTCGAGGGCGCGATGGGCTACCCCTCCATGACCGCCCGCCGCCGCAACACCGAGGCGCATTCCATCGAGCAGGTTGGCGGCAGGTTGCGCGAGATGATGCCATGGATCGCGGCGAACAAGATCATCGATAAAGAGAAGAACTAAGAGTGGTCGCGCTTCGCGCGGCATATTCCGGGTCACCCCTCCGCCGCTCCGCGGCACCTCCCCTTTCCGGGGAGGAAAGTCGGGGTGGCCATGACATGGTCTTCCTCCCCGGAAAGGGGAGGTGCCGACCGCAGGGAGGTGGAGGGGTGACAATCACCTCAGCCTCGCGAAGCGAGACAATAGCATGACCACAGCCACGAAATTCGAGAAACAGGCCACCGAGGTCTATTCCGACCGCGAACCGAAATCCGGCGCTCAACTCCTGCTGGAAGCGATCGAGCGGGAGGGTGTGGACATAATCTTCGGCTATCCGGGCGGGGCGATCATGCCGGTCTATGACGTGCTGCCGCGCACCAGCCTGACGCATATCCTCTGCCGTCACGAGCAGGGCTGCGGCATGGCGGGGATCGGCTATGCGCGGGCGACGGGCAAGACGGGGACCGTGCTGGCGACATCGGGGCCGGGCGCGACGAACCTGATCACGGCGATCGCGGACGCCTATCTCGACAGCGTGCCGGTCGTGTTCATCACGGGGCAGGTCCCAAGCGACCTGATGGGCACCGACGCTTTCCAGGAAGTCGACATCGTCGGCATGACCATGCCGGTCGTCAAGCACAGCTATATCGCGCGCGACCCGGCCGACATTCCGGGCATGGTGCGCGAGGCCTATTTCATCGCCGCCGAAGGCCGTCCCGGCCCTGTTCTCATCGACCTGCCCAAGGACGTGGCCAACGCCGTGACCACGGAGCGCCACCGCTGGCGCCCCTATCCCAAGGTGAAGCCGGAAATGGGCACGAGCGAGAATCATGGCCTAAAAGCTGATCCGCGAGGCGGAGCGACCCCTGTTCTACATTGGAGG
>JAHDEU010000369.1:0-975 GCA_020628635.1 Hellea sp.
TCCGGAAGCCGATCCGCAGCTGGCGCACCAGGCCGGGCTGTATGCCGACCGCGTCTCGATCAATGTCGAACTGCCGACCGATGCGGGGCTGACACGCCTCGCGCCCGACAAGAACGCGCGCCAGATCGAAGGCGCGATGGGCGGGATGAAAATGGCAATCCGCCAATCGAAGGACGAGCGCAAGCGGTTCCGCCACGCGCCCCGCTTCGCGCCCGCGGGCCAATCCACCCAGATGATCGTGGGCGCGGATGGGGCGAGCGATGCGGACATCGTCGGCAAGGCCAGCCGCCTGTATGACGGATACCGCCTGCGCCGCGTCTATTACTCCGCCTTCAGCCCCATTCCCGATGCGAGCGCGGTGCTGCCGCTGAAGCGCCCGCCGCTGGTGCGCGAACACCGGCTCTACCAGTCGGACTGGCTGATGCGTTTCTACGGTTACGAAGCGCGCGAGGTGATGCAGGCGACCGAGGCGGACGGCAATTTGCCGCTCGACATCGATCCCAAGCTCGCCTGGGCATTGAAGTTCCGTGAACGCTTCCCGGTCGACGTCAACCGCGCCCCGCGCGAGACGCTGCTGCGCGTGCCGGGGCTGGGCGTGCGGGCGGTAAACCAGATTATCGCCGCGCGCCGCCACCGGACGCTCAGGCTGGAGGATGTCGGCAAGCTGACCGTCTCGATCACCAAGGTGCGGCCTTTCATCTGCGCGCTCGACTGGCGGCCGACCACGCTGACCGACCGCGGCGACTTGCGCGCGCTGCTGGCCCCGAAGCAGGAGCAGCTGGAGCTGTTTGCGGCATGACGGCTCTGCAGCACGTGAAGCTCGGCACCTATTACGTGGTGAACCTGCCGGAGCATGACGACTTCGCTTTCTGGCGGGAGCGGGCGCGCGCGCTGGTGCAATGCGACGTCCCGCCGGACCGGATCGCCTGGGTCGGCCCGGGCGGCAGCGGCGACCTGTTTTCGCATGGCGAACGG
>JAHDEU010000369.1:985-2507 GCA_020628635.1 Hellea sp.
GCCGGACGACCCGGCGCGCATCGTACGGGCGAGCAAGCGCTTCGTGAAGCTGGCGCGCAATGCCATCCTCCATTCCGACACCGATCGCTTTGCGCTGCTCTATCGCCTGCTGTGGCGCCAGCAATCCAACCCGCGCGTGCTGGAAGATCGCACCGACAACGACGTGCGGCGGCTCGAGGAACTCGACCGCACCGTGCGGCGCGACAGCCACAAGATGCACGCTTTCGTGCGGTTCAGGCTCGTGGAGGATGACGCCGGAGAGGCTGAGGGCGAGGCGGATAGCAGCGAGGAGGGCGGCGGGCACTATGTCGCCTGGTTCGAGCC
Source organism: Hellea sp. (assembly GCA_020628635.1). Classification (GTDB taxonomy): domain Bacteria; phylum Pseudomonadota; class Alphaproteobacteria; order Caulobacterales; family Maricaulaceae; genus Litorimonas. Next base: position 1,310 of record JAHDEU010000369.1, read on the forward strand.
CGACCACCACATCGTGCGCGCCAATGCGGGCTTCTTCAAGCGCCGCTTTGCCAACATGAACTGGTCGATCCTGACGCCGAAGGGCTGCCTGCACTGGGATGGCGAGACGATGCGCGAAAGCGGCCCGGCGCGGCGCGAGGATGCGCCCGGCGGCGATCCGGTCGAGGCGCTGTGGCGCAAGTATTACGCCTCCATCTTCAACCCTGCGCGGCTGAAAGTGGGCGCGATGCTGAAGGAAATGCCGCGCCGCTACTGGAAGAACATGCCCGAAGCGGAGCTCATCCCCGAACTCATCGCGGGCGCGCAGAAAAGGGAAAGCGCGATGGTGGCCGCCGGAGAACTGGAATTCGCGGAGCGCCCCGATACGCTCGCCGCTATCGACAAGGTGGTCCACGGCTGCCGCAAGTGCCCGATCGGGGAGCTGGAGAACGAGGCCGTGATGGGCGAAGGGCCGGACGATGCGGCTTTGATGATCGTCGGCGAGCAGCCCGGCGACCAGGAGGATAGGGCCGGCAAGCCCTTCGTCGGACCCGCCGGGCAATTGTTCGACGCGCAGCTCGAACGCGCCGGGATCGATCGCGGTGCGGCCTACGTCACGAACACGGTGAAGCATTTCAAATATGTGATGCGCGGCAAGCGGCGGCTGCACCAGAACCCGAACGCGAAGGAAATCGACACCTGCCGCTGGTGGATCGAGGCCGAACGCGCGATCGTGAAGCCCAAGCTGGTGCTGGCGCTGGGGGCGAGCGCGGCGCGCGGGATGCTGGGCAAGACGGTCAGCATCTCGAAGGCGCGCGGCGCGCCGATCCCATTGGAAGACGGCAGCGAGCTGTGGATCACGGCCCACCCGTCCTACCTGCTGCGGCTCGACGGCCCTGCGCGCGCGGAGCAGGAGCGCCTGTTCCAGGCCGACCTTGCCGCCGTGCGGCAGCGGTTGGAGGAGCTGGCCGGGTGACATGCCCGAAAACGATCTCCAGATACCCAAGCGGACGATCGAGCTCGATCCGGACGGCATAGACGCGCCGCCGCGCGCGCCCTTTGTCGAACTCGGCCTTGTTTCCTGTTTCAGTTTCCTGCGCGGCGCGTCCGACGCGGTGGACCTGGTGCTGACGGCGCGGGCGGCCGGCTCCGATGCGATCGGCATCGCGGACGTCAATTCCATGGCTGGCGTGGTCCGCATCCATCCCGAGGCGAGCAC
>JAHDEU010000370.1 GCA_020628635.1 Hellea sp.
ACCTTTCTCCCTGTCGGTCGAAAGCCCACCTTCCCCTGCTCGGGGAAGGGATGTTACGGTCACGTGCGCGTGGAAATCCTGTAGTTCTCTACCCCGCCAACGCCGCCTTGATCGCTGCGAGCGCCGCATCCGCATTCTCCGGCTGGCTTCCGCCCGCCTGAGCCATGCCGGGCTTACCACCACCGCGCCCGCCGACTTCCGCCGCACCCGCATTGACCAGCGTGGAGGCGTTGAGCGGTCCGACCAGATCGTCTGACACCGCCACGGCCACGGCAACCTTTGGCCCGTCCACGGCAACAAACGCCACGACGCCCGAGCCCAGCTGCGCAATCTGCTCATTCAGCATGGGCCGCAATTCCTTGCCGCTTATGCCGTCGAGCACGCGACCGACAAATTGCACGCCACCGACATCCTCCGGCCCCGCGGCCGCACCGCCGCCGCCCAAAGCAAGCTGCTTGCGGGTCTCCGCCAGGTCCTTTTCCAGCTGCTTGCGCTCGGCCAGCAGGGCTTCGATGCGCGCGCGAACGTCCTCTGGCTTGGTTTTCAGCACATCGGCGGCGGCCTGAGCCACGCCCGCGCGCTCCTCGAGATATTGCCGCGCGGCCTCGCCGGTGACGGCTTCGACGCGGCGGATACCAGCCGCGACCGCGCCCTCGCTGACGATCTTGAACAGGCCGATTTCGCCCGTATTGTCGACATGGGTCCCGCCGCAAAGCTCGACGGAATAGTCCTTGCCATCGGCGTCCTTGCCGAGCGCGAGCACCCTTACCTCGTCGCCATATTTCTCGCCGAACAGCGCCATGGCGCCCGCTTCGATTGCGGCTTCGGGTGCCATGAGCTTGGTCGAGCTCGGCGCGTTCTGCTGGATGATGGCGTTGACCTCGTCCTCGACCTTGGCAAGTTCCTCGCGCGTGATCGCGCCGCCATGGCTGATGTCGAAGCGGATGCGCTCGCCGTCCACCATCTGGCCCTTCTGCGTGACGTGATCGCCCAGCACGCGGCGCAGCGCTTCGTGCATGATATGGGTGGCGGAGTGGTTGCGCTTGGTGCGCTCGCGAATGTCGGGATCGACACTGATCAGCGCGCTGTCACCGACGGAAATCTCACCCGTCAGCGTGCCGATGTGAATGTGCAGATCGCCCGCCTTCTTCTGGACATCGGTGATCTCGATCCGCGCGCCATTGTCGAATTGGGCGACGCCGTGGTCGCCCGCCTGACCGCCGCTTTCCGCGTAGAAGGGCGTTTCGCGCGTGAGGAACATGACGGGGCCAGGCTGGGCCGTCTCGACCCGCACATTGTCTTGCAAGAGCGCCACGATGGGGTGCGTTTCCGACAGCCGGTCATAGCCGGTGAAGGCGGTCGCGCCCGCTTCCTCGCGCAGACCCTTGAACACGTCGTCCGCGCCCGCATCCGCGAACTTGCCGCCATCGGCCTGGCTCTTGGCGCGCTGCTCTTCCATGGCGGTCTCGAAGCCCGCGACGTCCACGCCGATTCCGCGGCCCCTGAGCGCATCCTGCGTCAGGTCGAGCGGGAAGCCGTAAGTGTCGTAGAGCGAGAATGCCGTGCGGCCGTCGAGCTCGTCGCCCTCGCCCATCCCTTCCGTCGCCGTCTCCAGCAGTCCCATGCCGCGCCCGAGCGTGCGGCGGAATCGCTCTTCCTCCTGCTCGAACGTCGCCTCGATCGACGCCTGCGCGCGGCCGAGCTCGGAATAGGCCTCACCCATTTCGGAGACCAAGGTCGGCACGAGACGGTGCATGAGCGGGTCCTTGGCGCCGAGCAGGTGGGCGTGGCGCATGGCGCGGCGCATGATCCGGCGCAGCACATAGCCGCGGCCCTCATTGGACGGGCTGACGCCGTCCGCCATGAGAAATGAGCACGAACGCAGGTGGTCCGCGATGACGCGGTGGGAGAACTTCGCCTCGCCTTCCGCCTTGGCACCCGTGAGCTCGACGGAGGCGTTGATCAGTGTCTTGAACAGATCGACGTCGTAATTGTCGTGCTCGCCTTGGAGAATGGCGGCCGTGCGTTCCAGACCCATGCCCGTGTCGATGGACGGCTTGGGCAGGTCGGTCTGCACGATTTCGCCGTCTTTGCCGAGGCTCCGCTCATATTGCATGAAGACGAGGTTCCAGATCTCGATGAAACGGTCGCCATCCTCGTCAGGCGAGCCGGGGGGACCACCAGCGATGCTTGGGCCGTGATCGTAGAAGATTTCGGAGCATGGACCGCACGGACCCGTGTCGCCCATGGCCCAGAAATTGTCATTGGTCGCGATACGGATGATGCGGTCTTCGGGCAGCCCAGCAATCTTGCGCCACAGGTCAAACGCTTCGTCATCGGTGTGGTAGACCGTGACCAGCAGCTTGTCGGTGGCCAGCCCGAAATCCTTGGTCACCAACTCCCAGGCATGGCTGATCGCGCGCTCCTTGAAATAATCGCCAAAGCTGAAATTGCCGAGCATCTCGAAGAAGGTGTGGTGGCGCGCCGTGTAGCCGACATTGTC
>JAHDEU010000371.1 GCA_020628635.1 Hellea sp.
TCCGCATATTTGATCAGCAGATCCGTCAGGTTCGCGAAATGGTAGCTCTCATGCTTGTCCGCGACGCATTCGATGGGAACTATCGTGCGGAAGCCGTAGGACAGGCTGTCCACGGCCGTCGCGCGCACGCAGCCGGACGTGCTGCCGCCCGTTACCACTACCGTGTCCACCTTGTGCCAGCGCAGAAAGCTGTTCAGCGGCGTTTCGAAAAACGCGCTCGGCATGCGCTTGCGGTAGACGGCGTCGACTTCGGGCACGATGGTGAGGCGGTCATCGAACTGCGTGCGGTCGCTATCGAACTTGATGTTCTGCAGGCTGTCGGGCGTGTCGGTGCGCGTGCCCCAGACGCCGGCGTCGGCGGCATTGTCCATATAGGCGACATGGGTCCAGACGACGGGCAGGCCCTTGTCGCGCGCCTTGGAGCTGATCCGGTCGATATGCTCCATCTGGCGCGGGTCGGTGATGTAGGCCGTCTTGTAGAGGTCGGGGCGGGTGTAGCTCACCTGGGGGTCGACATTCACGACGGCCAGCCGCTCGCCAAAGCCGAAGCGCGCGCGCGCGGGATTGCTCCGGACGTCGTTGAAGATTTCGCGTGCGGTCTTCTCTGATCGGACCATGGTGGATTTCGTCATTGGCGTGTCTCACCCTATCTCGAAAGGCCGGTCGTTGATACGCCTCAACTGCCCGAGCCATTTCCCGCGTCAAGAGAGCGCCATGACCGTTCAGCCTGCCCAAGACATACTGATCAGCGAAGTCGCCCCGCGCGACGGCCTGCAGAACTGCGCGGGCATCATGGCCACTGATGCGAAAAAGCGCTGGATCCGCGCGCTCTACGACGCCGGCATCCGAGAGATCGAGGTTGGCAGTTTCGTCCCGCCCAAGCTGTTCCCGCAACTGGCCGACACGTCGGAGATCGTCGCCTTCGCCAAGACGCTGCCTGGCCTGCGCGTGCTGGCGCTCGTGCCGAATCTGCGCGGCGCGCAGAATGCCATCGCGGCGGGCGTGACGGCCATGGGTTTTCCGCTCTCGGTCTCGGAAACCCATTCGCAGAACAACCTGCGCCAGACCCATGACCAGGCCATCGAGAATGTCCGCGCGATTGCCGCGCTGATTGCCGAGCAGCCTGCGGACGCGCGGCCGGAATTCGAGGGCGCGCTGTCCACCGCGTTCGGCTGTTCCATCGAAGGCGCGATTGACGAAGACCTTGTCTGCCGTCTCGCCGAACGGCTGGTCGAGGCAGGCGTGGACGAGCTCGGCTTGTCGGACACGGTCGGCTACGCCACGCCGAAATCCGTCCGCTCGCTCATCCGCCGCGTGCGCGGTGTGGCGGGCGCGGACAAGGTCAAATCGGTCCACCTGCACAACACCTACGGCCTGGGCCTGACCAATGCGTTTGCCGCCTATGAGGAAGGCATCACCACGCTCGATTCCAGCCAGGGCGGGATCGGCGGCTGCCCGGCCTCGCCCGGTGCATCCGGCAATATCGTCACCGAGGACCTCGTCTACATGTTCGAAAGCATGGGCGTGCGCACCGGCGTGGACATCGACAAGCTGCTCTCCGCGCGGAAGCTGCTGGCGGCCGGGCTGCCGGATGAGCCGCTCTACGGCATGACGTCGGGGGCGGGGCTGCCGACAGGGTGGGCAGCCTAGTCGAAGGACCTAGCGCCACATCCTGCTATAGCTCGTCTTGTTCTTGATACGCTTCTGGTCGTGGATGTCGCCGCCGCTGACGCGGTCCCAGAACCGCCCGCCGACCATCTGCTCCGCATCATAGGTCTTGACCAGATAGTCCTTCAGATCGCCTGAAAGCTTTTTGTTCTCCATCTGGAAGGTCCAGAGCAGCAGCGCGCCCTTCGAATTCTCCGCCAGCACGCTTTTGACGAAGGCGTGCGGGATGGGAATATCGATGCCGTATTTGTTGTTGCGGTCGCCGATCATCTCGATGGGCTTTGTGAAATCGAAGACCGGCGCGGTCAGCACGTAGGTTTCCAATATGTCCTCGCGCGCATCCAGCCTGCGCACGGCACGTTCCAGCCGTGCCCATATGCCGGAGTTGAAGCTGCCCACCTGCGGCGCCATGTTGGAGAGCAGGAAGGTCTCGCTGTTCTGGATTTCCTGCAGGTTCTGGTTGGCGCTGCCGACGAGGTGGCCGCGGTGATATCCGCTCTTGCGATACGCACCGAGGGCGGCACGGAAGCGGCGTGGTACGCGGACATCGGCGCGGAAATGGTCCTTGCGTTCGACCGGGTCGGTCGCGTTGATCAATTCCCGGTCGCGGTTGATGATCTCCAGCGCCCATTTGGCCTGCCGAAAATACCAGGAATAGCCGATGGTGAAGTGACGTCCTGTGAATATCTCGTCGCAGACCGGTGCGCCGTAGCGCATCTCCGGCTGGAGGTAGAATGGATTGTTGATCATGCGCCCGCCCCACTTTGAGTGGGCCGCCCTATCACAAATCCTGCGTCTTCGCGAGCCCGCCTAGAGCGTCTGGAAGTCCAGCA
>JAHDEU010000372.1 GCA_020628635.1 Hellea sp.
CAGAAAGGGGAGGTGGGCCGCAAGCGCGCCAGCGCTTGAGGGTCGGAGGGGTGACCTCCCACATCAGCCGCGCGCAGCGCGTCCTTCTACCCCGCACGCCATTCCACCTCATACGCCCCACCCGCATACCGCCGCCGCTCCAGCACGAACGGCGCGACATCGGCCACGCCCCGCACCGTCACCTCCCGCACTACGTCGCGCGAGCGCTTCACGCCCGCGCCCATCCGCCGCTCGCTCCACTCCCGGTAGCTCTCCACCCCGGACAGCGGCGCGTAGGTAGAGAGCCCCCGGCGTGCAGCTTTCCGGATCGTCGAGCCGCTATTGATCGGCGACAGCTCCACCCGGTCGAAATGCGCGGTCACGAAGCCGAGCGTGTCGATCACCAGCACATCGCGCGCCACGTCCCGGATGGAGCGCGCGCGGAGCAGGCCGTCGAGGTCGCGCTCATTCGCCCAGAAGAAGACCCGCTCCGCCAGCATCCCGCACCAGTCCTGCGGCGACAGCCCGTCATCGAGGCAGCGCCGCAGCGCCGTCTCCGAGAGCGGGATGCTGTCGCTGATGACGACGCGGCCCATCGGCGTGTCCTCGAACACGGCGGCGGTCCGTCTGGGTTTTGATGTCAGCGCATCCATCGTCCGCGCATCCACGCCCGCGCGTTCCAGCAACAGGCGCGGCGGCAGCAGGCCGTGCTCCACCACGCTCTCCCACCGCCCCACGGGCATCTGGTGGAACAGCTGCGGGTGGCGGGATGCGAGCTCTTCTGGCGTCATGGCGCGGGTTTGGCGCGTGGATGAGGCGCTGTCACCACTCCGAGTCTTGTCCACAGGCAGACCTCCGCCCTGCCGATCGCTGTTCTTTGCCGCTTGGCAAATCCGGGCCGCTCGTGTTTACCGCTCCCACGGGCAGCTCGCCCGCGCGCGTGAGGCTCTCCCATGAACGGTATCGAGATTTTCGGGATCATCGGCTTCGCGCTGGCGTCCTATTCGGTCATCGCCAATGACGCGATCCAGACACTGGGGACATTCATCCGCTCGAACGAGCGCAAGCCATGGTGGATGCTGTGGCTGTTCATCGCCGGCATTCTGGTGGCCGTGCTGGCCTATGGCTGGGCGACGCAAGGGTCCGACGTGGCGTTTGGTCGGTTGGAGACGATCCCGTTCCCGGACGGCGGCATCCGCTGGTACCACATATTGCCGCCGCTGGTGCTGATCCTGCTGACGCGGCTGACCATTCCGGTCTCCACCACCTTCCTCGTGCTGACCATGTTCGCGCTGACCGGGGGCAAGGCGACCGAGGGCGTGCTGTCCAAGATGCTGCTGAAATCGGCGCTGGGCTATGTGGTCGCCTTCGCGGTCGGCATCGTGATCTACGCCGTCATCGCGCGCACCTATGAGCGCTGGGTGGACAGCACCAAGGCGAGTGCGCCGAGCACATTCTGGTACACCATGCAGTGGGCGACGACCGCGTTCCTCTGGACGCAGTGGCTGATGCAGGACCTCGCCAACATCTTCGTCTTCCTGCCGCGCGACACGGTTGTCGGCGCGGACGGCGGGGTGAGCACGGTGATTGCTGGCTCGACTGTCGTGCTGGGCGGTGCGCTGACCGTGGGCCTGCTCGCCTACACGCTCTACCGCCGCGGCGGTCACATCCAGGAGATCGTCAACAACAAGACCAACACCGAAGACCCGCGCGTTGGCGCGCTGGTCAATGTGCTGTTCGGTGTGATCCTGTTCATCTTCAAGGAGATGTCCAACATCCCGATGAGCACGACCTGGGTCTTTCTCGGCCTGATCGCGGGCCGGGAGCTCGCAGTCAGCTACATCGTCGGCCTGCGCGACCGCGCCGAGGCCATGGCCGACGTGACCAAGGACGCCGGGCGCCTGCTCTTCGGACTGGCCGTGAGCGTGGCGCTCGCCTTCTTCATCCCGTGGATCGCGACCGGGGTGATGCCGACGTTCTAAGCCGGTCGTCAGGGCTAGGCCGTCTCGAGCTCGACATCATCAGCAACAGACGGCCGCTCGGCCTGCGCGTCGCCGTCCACCAAAGGTGCCTTGGGTGCATTGATCATCCGGTAGGCCGCATAGCCTGCGATCCCCAGCGCGAGCACGCCGCCCAGTCCCAGCCCGGCACTCTTCGGGTTGGCCACGACGTAGCTTCCGCCCCGCTGCGCCAACCGACGCCCGCGCCGTCCGAGGCTGCGCGCATCGAACGCCGCGCTGTCACGGAATATCGACGCAAACCGCGCCACGTCGCTGCCGTCCAGGCGGGAAAGATCGGTTTTCGCGGCCAGGCCGATGATGTCTCTGAGCATGATGTGTCTCCAATGGGTCGTTGGGAGACATACGAAGGAAGGGCGGGAGATGTTCCGAAGGGAAGGTTGTCTCTGTCACCGAGTGACCAAGCCTGAGGTTCCGGTCATGAGGGCTGGGAACAGGAGTAATTCGCCCGCTCTTGGGGCTTGGCCCCGGAACCTCCGGTTTGCCTTCACCGATGACAGGGC
>JAHDEU010000004.1:0-3294 GCA_020628635.1 Hellea sp.
GAGTCCGCACGCGAGCACGGGATCGTCGACAGCTTCCGCGACGTCTCCGGCCATGTCCACCACGCCACGAATGAGACCAAGCGCGCGATCCTGACGGCGCTGGGCATTGATCCCGATGCGCCCGGAGACGTGCCGCAACTCGACAGCTCACCCGCGACCCAACCGATCTACGGCGCGAGCACCTTGCGCCAGCAAGGCGGCGTTTGGGGCGTCATGGCAGCGCTCTACGGCCTGCGCTCGGAGCGCAATTGGGGCGTGGGCGACTTCGAGGATCTCGCGCGGCTGTGCGAGATCATGGCGGCCAAGGGCGCTGATTTCGTCGGCATCAATCCGGTCCACGCGCTCTTCCCGAGCGCGCCGCATCTCTATGCCCCCTACTCGCCGTCCTCGCGCCGCTGGCTCAATGTCATGTTGATCGCGCCGGACCGGATCGAGACGCTGCCCGACGGGTTCCAGCCCAGCGGCACGGACGCCGAGATCGTCGATTATGACGCGGTCTACGCAGAGAAGATGGCCGCGTTCGAGGCCGCCTTCGCAGCGTTCGAGGCACTGCCTGCCCTGCGGCATGCGGAGTTCGAGCGCTTCGTGAGAACCGGAGGCCAGGCGCTGCGGCGTTACGCCCTATTCGATGCGATCTTCGAAACCCTGCCGCGCGGGAAACAGAATTATGGGGGCTGGCGCAACTTCCAGGACAGTCTGCAGAACCCGGACAGCCGGGCGAGCGCGGACTTCGCCAAGTCGCATGCCGGACGCATCCGCTTCCACAGCTGGCTGCAATGGGTGGCCGACACGCAGCTGCGGGATGCGCAGGCCCGCGCGAAGGCTGCGGGCATGTCCATCGGGCTCTATCTCGATTTCGCGGTCGGTGTCGTGCCGGGCGGATCGGATGTGTGGTCGGACGAGGACAGCTACCTGCCGGGTGTGAGCCTCGGCGCGCCGGGCGATGCGGCGAACCCGGATGGGCAGCAGTGGAACCTGACGCCGTTCGATCCCTTCGAGTTGGCGGAGAACGAGTATGAGCCCTACCGCTCGCAACTCGCCCGCGCCATGTCGCTCGGCGGGGCGGTGCGGATCGACCACATTCTCGGGCATATGCGGTCGTTTCTCGTGCCGGACGGCTTGCCGGGCGCCTATCTGCACTACCCGCTGCACGGCCTGCTCCGCATGATCGCAGAGGAGTCGCAAAAGGCAGGCTGCATCGTCTTCGGCGAAGACCTCGGCACGGTGCCGCACGGCCTGCGCGATGCCATGCAGGCGGTGGAGTTGATGGGCTGCGACATCGCGCTGATCGAGCGCGATGGCCACGGCCGGATACTCGCGCGAAACGACATGCGCGAACTGTCGGTCACGGCCTTCTCCAATCACGACTTCCCGACACTGACCGGCTTCTGGACGGGCGAGGATTTCCGCTGGCGCGAGGATCTGGACATCGGCGCGGAGCAGCTGGATTGGGAGCGCGGACGCCGGGAGGCCGACCGCCGCGACCTGCTCGACCGCATAGGTTGGGAGGGCGATGCCGAGACCATGACGCCCGAGCTGATGGCCGCGCTGCAGGCCTGGCTGGCAGGCGGACCCGCCCTCGCCTTTGCCGTGCCGCTGGACGATCTATTGCTGGAGCCGATGCAGGCCAATGTGCCCGGCACGACGGATGAGCAGCCCAATTGGCGCAGACGCACGCGACTGTCGCTGGACAGGATTGCGGGCGACCCGGTCGTGGCACTGATCTGCGAGGCCATCGACGCCGTCCGGCGCGACTGACAACGGGCGAACGGCCTGTCGCGTGCGGCGCGCTGTGCCGCGCTGTCGCCGCCGCGTTATTCGAAAACTCGAACTCGATAACTGAACCGCCCAACCCGGATGGTCCGCCCGCGCGTCCGGCAGCGCGGCACTCTCAGCCGTCAGGCGCACCGACCCTGCGCGCATGAAAAAAGGGCCCCGCGAGGGGCCCTTCGTTGTCCTGGCTTGGCGCGAGGCCTAGTAGGCGTAGCGGATACCGAAGCGGATCCGGCGGTCGCCCGTGAAGCTCGTCCGGCCGAAGCGCTGACCGGCCTGGTCGATCTGCTGCTGCGCGTTCGACTTGGTGTCGAGGATGTTCGCCACCTGGAAGCGGAACTGGAAGTTGTCCGTGATGTCGTATTTCACGGAGCCGTCCAGATAGCCGATGCTTTCCTGGAAGATCGGGTTGGCGGACACGAAGTCGCGATAGGACGACAGGTGCTCGGAGCGCCAGTTATAGGCGAGGCGCATTTCCAGCTTCTCGTCCTCGTAGATGCCGATCAGGTTCACGGCATGGTCCGAAAGGCCCAGGAAGTCCTCGACGCCGTAGCGCAGGATCCGCTGGAAGTTCTCCGGCACGCCGTCACCATCCGCATCGACGAAGGGCAGAAGCGGATCGGCCTCGGCGTCGATATAGGTGTAGTTCGCCTGCAGGCCCAGATTGCCGAGAATACCCGGAAGGTTCTCGTAGAACTGGGTGTAGGCGATTTCCAGACCGCGCACATCGGCTTCGCCCTGGTTCAGGTCGCCGTTGAACACGATCGGCACTTCGATCCCATCCAGCGTCTGCGTCCCGATGGTCTGCGAGCCGAAGATGATGTTGTTGCGGATGTTCTTGCTGAACAGCGCCAGCGACATGGAGTTGTTGTCACCGAAATAGCGCTCGAACGACAGATCCAGATTGGTCGATTCGATCGGCAGCAGGTCCGGATTGCCACCGAACACGGAGATCTGCGTCGTCTGGATGTCGGAGATCGGGCGCTCGCCATCCACGACAGGCGCTTCGGGATCGATGATGAAGCGGAAGTTCGGAACGAATGTCCGGGCACCGTTGAGCTGCGCGATGTTCGGACGTGTCAGCGCCTCGCTGGCCGCGAAGCGGACCAGGAACTCGTCATTGATGTCCCACTTGACATTCAATGACGGCAGCCAGCGCTCGGAGCTCTGAAGGTCGTCATCGACAACGGTCGTCGTGGCCTGTTCCGAGAAGGCAACCGCTTCCGGGCGGAAGTCAACGGGGCGCGCACCCGGCGTGCCGTCCGGCAGGACTTCGGCGAACGAGGTCACGCGGTCGCCCTTGACCTGTGCATCGGCGTAGCGAAGGCCGACATTGCCCGACAGCGCCATGCCGTTTTCGAACTCCTGGCCGAAGTCGAGGCGGCCATAGAAGTTGGTCACGAGCTCGTTGACATCGCTGAGCGTGCCGCGGTTGGCGAAATCGACCACGCCGTCCTGGCGCAGGGGAGTCCACAGGCCGAGAGCCTCGCCGTTCTGGTTTTCGCCAACTGGAATGTCGTT
>JAHDEU010000004.1:3304-20871 GCA_020628635.1 Hellea sp.
GGGCGTGTCGGCGCGCAGGGCGGAGAGGAAGCCCTCATAGTCGCGCAGCAGATCGACATTCACGAAGGGAACGTTGGTTTCCGTGCCGCGCACGATGCCGCCACGACCGAAGTCGGTGAAGTCGCGCATCTCGGGGCTGAAGGTCTCGATCTCGGAGAACGGCAGGTAGCCGCCGCCTGCCCATGGCGGGGCGACACCGGCCCAGTTCAGTCCGGCCTGGCGGTTGGTCTGTTCGCGGTCGCCATAGCGTGCGCCGAACTGGACCGAGTCGAACCAGCCGTCATTGTCGAATTCATATTCGACGTCGGCACGGATCGCCCAGGCGTCGCCCTCATTGTCGCGGAATTCGTCGGCCGCGTAGAGGAAGTTGGAGTTGGCCGGATCGGACAGCTGCGGCGTCGCGCCCACGGAACCCGCACGCAGGAACGGACCGTTGCCCGGGTTCGGGATCAGGGACACGAACGGATCGTCCAGGTCGGCGTTCAGGATGAAGTCCGAGAAGAAGCGCGTGCCGCCCCAGACCCGGTCACGGGTGAACTCGGCCGTGGTGATGTGGCCGTCCAGTTCGACGAAGAGCTGGTCGGTTGCACGGTATTTGATGTTCAGCGACAGGTCATCCGTCTTGGACTCGTCGACATTGCTGATGGCCAGCGTCTGGAACGGCGCGCCCGCGGCACCCGTCCAGTCACGCAGGTTGTTGGAGATCAGGCCGCTTTCGAACAGGCCGTTGACGGCGCGTGTCTGCTCGCAGACCTGCTCGGCGGCGTTGGGGTCGTTGGAACCGTTGCACTGCGCGATACCGGCCGAGGTGAACGGCGTCGTGGTGAAGCCATCGGCGAATTCGTACTGGAAGGCGCTCTCGCCGTCCGGGATGAATTCCAGCGTGCGCTCGGCGCCCGCCGCTTCGTTTTCGATCAGCGAGTATTTCGCGGTGACCAGCAGGTCGCCCGAATTGTCGCGCCACTGGCCGGCCACATAGTAGCTCTGGCGGTCGCGGTCGACTTCGTTGGAGCGGAGCTGGAAGCCGCCCGGCACGGCGATGATGTTGTCCGCGCCGTCGAGGCCGACGACCCGGCCATCGGTGATGCCGACGGGCACGACCTGGGCGATCTGGAAGCCGTCGAGGCGGGATTTCAACTCGGAGTCGGAAAAGGAACCGATGATGCCGAATTCACCAGCATCCGTGTCCCAGCGATTGCCGAGGATCAGGGAGAAGTCGGGCGACACCTCTTCGCGCAGATCGGTATAGGTGCCGTCCAGCGTGGCCACGGCGATGACGCCGGGGCGGTCGAAGGGCTCGAGCGTGCGCAGGTTGATCGTGCCGCCAATGCCGCCTTCGATCTGGTCTGCGGTGTTGTTCTTGAACACGTCCACGGCGCCGATCAGCTCCGGCGGGACCGTGCCGAAGTCGAGCGCGCGGCCGCCATTGGCGGTGAACGCGTCGCGGCCGTTGAATTCGGAGCGCACCAGCGTCAGGCCGCGGATCAGGTTGCCGCCGCCTTCGGGGGACGGGAAGTCGCCGCCATTATTGTCCGTCAGGTCGAAGCGCTGCGCCACCACGCCCGGCACGCGGGCGAGGGCTTCGGCGACCGAGAGGTCAGGCAGTGTCGAGACGTCCGACGCCGTGATCGAGTCGACGGCCGTGTCGGCGTCGCGTTTCAGGTCGCGCGCTTCCTTCAGCGAGGCCTTGATGCCGGTCGCGATGACTTCGTCTTCGTCATTGGCTTCGTTGAAGTCTTCGCTGATGGTTTCGGACGAATCCTGCGCCATGGCGGCAACGGGATTGAGTGCCAGAACGGCGATGATCGCCGATGTGCTCAGCAGCGAATACTTGCCGAACCGATCGATAGCGGTGGTGGTGTCTTTGTTCACTTGAGGTCCCCTCGACTCTGTCGTGTTATGTGCAAATCGGACTTTTGCGCCCGAATTAGTCCGTCGCCTACGCAAACATTGACAACGCTGTCAAACCGAAAACTGCTATGGACCGCGCGGTCCCGATGCACTCGCGGAGTGCAGACCGGGTGCATCTGCGCACTCGGGATGGACGCGCGCGGGCCATCAGGACATAGACGCCACAAAAGACGAGACAGCCAGCCGCGACGACGCGCCCACGCGAAAACGGGCTCGAACTGCGCTAGCGGGCGGCAAGTCGATTTCGCAAGGGGAAGGCGGGACATGGGCATCACACGCATCTGCATCCTGGGCGGGGGCACGGCGGGCTGGATGACGGCCGCCGCTTTGTCCAACAAATACAGCAGCTTGGGTTTCGAGATCACGCTCATCGAATCCGACGCCATCGGCACGGTCGGCGTCGGCGAGGCGACGCTGCCGCACATCCGCATGTTCAACCAGGCGCTGGGGATCGACGAGGCGGAATTCATGCGCGCGACCCGCGCGACCTTCAAACTGGGCATCGAGTTCTGCGACTGGGGCCGCCTCGGCGACCGCTACATCCACCCGTTCGGCGATTACGGCGCGCCTGTGGACGGGATCGAATTCCACCATTTTTGGCTCAGGCTGTTGCAAAACGGTCACACTTCTGAGCTGGACGACTTCTCCTACCCCGTTCTGGCGGCCGAAGCGGGCAAGTTCCGCATGCCGGGACCGGACGTGTCGCGGATCGGATCCAATTTCGGCTATGCCTATCAGTTCGATTCCGGCCGCTACGCCAAGTTCCTGCGAGGATATGCGGAAAGCCGCGGCGTCACGCGCATGGAAGGCCGGGTGGTGGAGGCCACGCGCGACCAGCAGAGCGGCGGCATAGCCTCGGTGACGCTTGACGACGGGCGCAGCGCGAGCGCCGATCTCTTCATCGACTGTTCGGGGTTCCGCGGCGTGCTGATCGAGGGGGAACTGGAAACGGGCTATGAGGACTGGAGCCGCTGGCTGCCGTGTGACCGCGCCCAGGCCGTGCCCTGCGAAGCGAGAGGCCCCTCCCTGCCCTATACCCGCGCGACCGCGCGCGAGGCGGGCTGGCAATGGCGCATCCCGCTGCAGCACCGCACCGGCAATGGCTATGTCTATTGGAGCGAATACATCTCCGACGACGACGCCACCCAGCAGTTGATGAGCACGCTGGAGGGCCCCGCCACGGCCGATCCCAAACAGCTCTATTTCAAGACAGGCAAGCGCAGGAAGCTGTGGAACCGCAATGTCGTGGCGGTCGGCCTGTCGGGCGGCTTCCTCGAGCCGCTGGAATCGACCTCGATCTACCTGATTCAGGAAGGCATCACCGCGCTGATCGAGCTGTTCCCGACGAGTGCGGACATGGAGAGAGACGCGGCGGAGTATAACCGACGCATGGATCTGGGTTTCGACCGGGTGCGCGATTTCCTCTTGCTGCACTATGTGGCGACGCAAAGGGACGACAGCCCGATGTGGCGCTATTTCCGCGAGATGGAGCTGCCGGACAGCCTGTCGGAGAAGATCGAAGCGTGGAAATCGCGCGGCTATGTGCAGCGCTATGAGCACGGCGTCTTCCTGCCGCCCTCCTGGATCGCGGTAATGGCGGGCCAGGGATTGATCCCGCAGGGCCGCGACCGACGCGTCGATGCGCGGCCCATGGCGGACGTCATCCAGATGACGGACAGCATCGCAAAGCAGAGCCACGCAGCTGTCGCATCCACGCCGGACCACGGCGAGTTCCTGAAGCGCTACGGCGCGGTGGACCCGTCAATCATGGACGCCGCCGAGTAGGTCATGGCGGCCTCACCCCTGACATCGATTGCCGTTCTGGGCGGCGGGCTGGCGGGCGCGTTTGCGGCAGCAAGGCTGGCGCGTGCCCTGCCGGACGACATCGCCCTGACGCTGGTCGATGTGTCGGGCGCGGATGGGCAGGACCTCTTCTTCGGCACGGTCACCACGCCGGCCGCCTACAACGCCATGCTGGGGCTTGGGCTGGGCGAGCCTGAGATCATGCCGGGGACCGACACGACGTTTTCGCTCGGCACGCAATATCACTGGGCAGGCCGGGAGTGGGTGCAGGCCTTCCACCAGCCGCTGCCCGTCCTGGCGGGCGTGCAGTTCCACCAATATGCGGCGCGCGCGCGTAAGCCCTACCCCGACTTCGTCATGTCCGTCGCGGCCGCGCGGCGCGGAGCCTTCGCCCATCCGCCGGAAGGCCAGACAACACCGCTCGCCGAGCTGGAATATGGCTACCATTTCCTTCCCGCGCAGTGGGCGAAGTTGCTCACGGACAGCCTGCCCGCGCGGGTCGAGCGCGCCGCGGGCAATGTGGCGTCCGTCGAGGCCGAGGGCGAGACACTGAGCGCCGTGGTGCTGGAAGGCGGCCGAACGATCAAGGCCGACCTTTTCATCGACACGGTGGGCGTTCGGGACAGGACGGATGGAGACTGGAGCGGCGGCGCGGTGGTCCATGCGCAAGAGTCGCTCTCGCCCGCGCAAGGTCCGACCGGCGTGGTGCGAACGCTCCGGCAGAAGAATGATGGCTGGATCGCCACCACGCCGCTGAGGCGCGGAACCCACTCGCTCACGCTCGGCTCGGACGGCGCAGACGGCACGGGGCTGACGCTCGGCCGCAGGGAGCAGGCCTGGGTCGGCAATGTGCTCACTTTTGGTCTGAACGCGACCGCCGCCTCCCCGCTGACGCCCGCGCCGATGAGCCTGCTCATGCGCGGGGCGGATAGCCTGGCCGAGCTGGTCCCGTTCACGACGGAGATGCGCGTCGAGGCGCGCGAATATAACCGCCGCCACCGCGACGACTTCGACCACGCCTTGCTGTTCGAGCGGGCCTTCCACCCGGACGCGCACCACCCGCCCCGGCTCGCCCACAAGATCGAGCAGTTCGAGAGCCGCGGCGCGCTGGTGCAATATGATCTGGAGCCGTTCGAGGCGCCGGACTGGCTGCTGCTGCATCTGGGCATGGGGCGCGTGCCCGCCGCGCGCGACGTGCTGGCGGACCGGGTTACCGACGCGCAGCTGCACGGCCAGCTTGCGACGATGCGTCGGGCTGTGGAAACGGTCGCCGCCAAGCTACCACCGGCCAAGGTCTATCATGACGGCCTGTTGCGCTATCTGGGGAAACGGAATGGCTGACGTTCTGAAGCACATCGTCATCGTGGGCGGCGGTTCCGCCGGCTGGATGGCGGCGGCGGCCCTGTCGCGCGTGCTTCCGCCGGGCACGGTGCGCGTGACGCTGATCGAAAGCGATTCCATCGGCACGGTCGGCGTGGGCGAGGCGACCATTCCCGACATGATCAATTTCAACGCCCTGCTCGGCATCGACGAGGCGGAGTTCCTCAAGGCCACCAACGGCACCTACAAGCTGGGCATCGAGTTCCACGACTGGGGCCGGCTCGGCGAAAGCTATCTTCACCCCTTTGGGTCCCACGGCGTCGACATGCAGGGCATCGACTTCCACCAATACTGGCTGGCCGCCAAGCGCGCCGGCGCGGCCGAGGATCTGCAGGATTACAGCCTGTGCGCGGTCTCGGCCAAGCGGAACAAATTCGCCCTGCCCGCCCGCGATCCGCGCAGCGTGCTGTCGCACATGCGCTATGCCTACCATATCGATGCGACCCGCTATGCGCGCTACCTTCGCGACTATGCGGAAAAGCGCGGCGTGGTCCGGCGGGAAGGCAAGGTTGTCGATGTCGCCCAAGACGATCACGGCATCACCGCGCTGACGCTGGAAAGCGGGCAGGTGGTCGAGGGCGATTTCTTCTTCGACTGCACGGGCTTTCGCGCGCTGCTCACGGACAAGGCGCTCGGCGTGACGTTCGAGGACTGGTCGCACTGGCTGCCGTGTGACAGCGCGCAGACGGTGGCGACCCGCCGCGAGGGCCCGCTGCTGCCCTACACGAAAGCGACGGCCAAGACCGCAGGCTGGCAATGGCGCATCCCGACCCAGCACCGCACCGGCAATGGCCACATCTACTCGAGCCGCTTCATGGATGACGACGAGGCCGAGCGGATCCTGCTGGACGGCCTAGACGCGCCCATGATCGGCGAGCCTCGCAAGATTTCCTTCCGCACGGGCCGGCGCGAGGCGATGTGGACCAAGAACTGCATCGCGCTGGGACTGTCGGCCGGCTTTCTGGAGCCGCTGGAGAGCACGTCGCTCTACCTCATCCAGGAGGGGATTTCGAAGTTCATCTCGCTCTTTCCGACGGGCGACGTGCCGGACGTGGTGCGCGACGAGTACAACACACAGCTGCGCACCGAGTTCGAGCAGGTGCGCGACTTCCTGATCCTGCATTACGTCGCGACCACCCGCGACGACAGCCCGTTCTGGAACTATTGCCGCACCATGGATGTGCCCGAAAGCCTGTCCCGCCGCATCGCGCTGTTCCGCGAGGCGGGCCGCATCTTCCACTACAGCGACGAGCTGTTCTCCAAGCCGTCCTGGATCGCGGTGTGCGTCGGGCAGAATGTCGTGCCGGAGCGCGTCGATCCCATCGTGGCGAGCCTGCCCGCGCAGCAGGTCAGCCACAGCCTCGCCTCCATGCACGCCGCCATGGTCAAGGCGGCCGAGGGGATGCCGACCCACGAAGCCTTCCTCGCCCGCCACGGGGCGGCGATCGACAAGACGGATATGCTGGCATGAGTAGAGCTATCCGCAAGATCACCATCCTCGGTGGCGGCACGGCCGGTTGGATGGTCGCAGCGGCTCTCTCGCGCCTGATCCCGCAGGGCTCGATGGAGATCGAGCTGGTGGAGTCCGAATCTATTGGCACGGTCGGCGTGGGCGAGGCGACCATCCCGCACATCACCTATTTCAACCGCCTGCTCGGCCTCGACGAGGACGAGTTCGTGCGCAAGACCAATGCCACCTTCAAGCTCGGCATCGAGTTCGTGAATTGGGGTCGGCTGGGCGAGCGCTACATCCACCCCTTCGGCGATTACGGCGTGTCGATGGAGGGCCTGCGCTTCCACCATTTCTACCACCGCTATGCCTCGGCCAAGAACGACGCGGATGTGGACGATTACTGCCTGCCCATCCTGGCGGCGCGGGCGGGCAAGTTCCAGCGCCCGACCAACACGCCCAATTCGCCGCTGTCGTCCATCACCTACGCCTTCCAGTTCGATGCCTCGCTCTACGCCAGGTTCATGCGGGAGTTTGCAGAGGCGCGCGGGGTGGTGCGCACGGAAGGCCGCGTGACGGACGTGACGCTGGACGCCGAGTCCGGCCATGTCCGCACGCTGACCTTGGAGTCCGGCCAGACCATCGACGGCGATCTCTTCATCGACTGCTCCGGCTTTCGAGGGCTGCTGATCGAACAGAATCTGGAGGCGGGCTACCAGGACTGGAGCCACTGGCTGCCCGTCAATCGCGCCGTGGCCAGGGCCTCCAAATCCACCGGCGAGCCCCTGCCCTATACCCGCGCGACGGCGAAGTCCGCGGGCTGGCAATGGCGCATCCCGCTGCAGTCGCGCGTCGGCAACGGCCATGTCTATTGTTCCGACTTCATCTCGGATGACGACGCGCTGGCGAGCCTGAACGCCGACCTCGACGCGGACCCGATCAGCGAGCCCAACTTCCTGCGCTTCAAGACGGGCGTGCGGCGCGAGCCGTGGAAGAAGAATGTCGTGTCGCTCGGACTGGCGGCGGGCTTCCTCGAGCCTCTCGAGTCGACGTCGATCCACCTCATCCAGACGGCGGTCGCGCGGCTGATGGCGCATTTCCCGAACCGAGACTTCATCCCCTCCAACACGGATTTCTACAACCGCAAGACCCTGGAGGAATACGAGCAGGTCCGCGACTTCCTGATCCTGCACTACAAGGCCACGACCCGCGACGACACGCCCTTCTGGCGTTATGTGCGCGACATGGCCGTGCCGGACACGCTGACCGAGCGCATGCGCCAATACTCCGAGACCGCCCATCTCTACCGCGAGGACAACGAGGTCTTCGGCGAGACCAGCTGGTTTGCCGTGATGCACGGACAGGGCATGCGGCCGAAGACCTACCACCCCATCGCCGACACGCTGCCGGGCGAGGTGCTGTCCCAGCGCATGGAGCAGATCGGCGCGGTCAACCGGCGCTGTCTCGACGCAATGCCGACACACCAGGGCTTCATCGACCGGTTTTGCAAGGCGGGCTGAATTCCGCTAACATGCGGGCGGGGTTCAGTGTTTTCATTCGAAGGAAGATCCTATGCGCCGCACTGTTTTCACCGCCCTGATGGGCGCGGCTTTCACCCTCGCCTCGCCCGTCTTCGCGCAGGACAGCACCACCAACACCGGGGAGGACGAGGTCATCGCCCGCGGGTCCATCCAGACCGACCCGGCCATGAGCGCGTGGAATGCGGGCGACTACGCGACCGCCGAGATCGAGTTCGACCGCAACGCCTTCTGCGCGCTGCGGGTGGAGCGGGGCTTTCGCGCAGGTGTCGAGAGCGCGCGCGAAAGCGCATTCCGGGCCGATGACTTCTCCGCACAGTCCGCGCAAACCGCCACCATCAACGGTCCGGGCGTGGGCGGAGGGTCGGTCAACATCGTCGATAGCGCCAGCGGCGTTGCCGGTTCGACCTTGAACACGCAGTCGCTCGACCGGCGGGAGGACGCCACCAAGCGCACCTGCGAAAACCGCGGCTTCCAGATCTACATGCGCGGCATGTCGCAGCTGAAGCTCGGCAAAACGGACGAGGCCAAGCGCTCGCTGGAGCAGGCCACCAATCTGAACCGGCAGCTGTTCGATGCGCATTTCCGCCTCAGCCTGATGGAATACCAGTCCGGCGACATCGACGCCGCCGCCAAGGAGGCCCGCGCCCTGCGCCGCATCGCCAAAAAGTGCCGCCGCTGCAACGCCAAGGAGGAGATCACGGCGCAGCTCGCCTATCTCGACCAGCTGCTGGGCTCCGCTGGCTAGAGGGGGCTGGCTGAGGCCTTTCGGAAAACGGGCTTGGCGAGTGGGGCCGGAGGGCGCTATTCAGCCGGCATTCAACCGTTTCGGCATAGGGGATTTGTCATGATGAAACGCAACCTTATCGGTCTGGCGACGACCGCTCTGCTCGCCTCAACACTCGCTTTCGCTCCGGCCCATGCGGACGACATGGACCCGGCCATGGCCCAGGCCATCGCCGCGGTCGATGCCGCCATGCCGGGCAAGCTGATCAACAATCCCTTCAGCGTGAAGTTCAATGTCGAGGGCGGCGACGCGCGCGGCAAGATCGTCGAAGCCGACGGCGTCCCCGGCGGCGCGGCCTACAACGTCCGCGTCAAGAAGAAGAAAAAGAACCCGTGGGATACCGCCACGCGCATTCCGATGACGGCCGACATCGCGGACGGCGAGACCATTCTCGTCTCCTTCTGGGCGCGCGCGGTGACCCCGCCCAAGGGATCGGACACGGGCAAGATCACGGTCGCGCTGCAGCGCAATGTCGATCCCTATGACGCCGTGGTCCAGGAAGACATCGATCTGGGCACGGAGTGGAAGCTCTACACGGTCGGCGGCACGGCCAAGCGCTCCTACCCCGCCGACAAGGGCAGCCTGAACTTCAATCTCGCCCATGCCAAGCAGACGGTGGAGCTCGGCACCTTCTACATTTCCAGCCTCGGCCAGAACGCCGACTACGCGAAATACGTGGACAAGTAGGACGCGCCAACCGGGGCGGCTTTCGTCCCGGCACAAGACTCTCAGCAGCCCCCGCCCCGGCTCGGACCAGGGCGGGGGCTTTTTCGTTTTCGGACGGGTGCAGCGATGGCGATGCGGGCCATGGGCGCCAAGCCGCGCCGCTTGCTTGTCGCCATCCGCCTGCGGGTCTATGACGCCGCATCGCTCCCGCCTTGAAAGCCCTCATGCGCCCCACGCTCCACCATCCCGCCCTGCCGATCGGACGCGGCCACCCGCTTGCCGTCATCGCCGGGCTCAACGTGCTCGAAGACCTCGATCTGGCGCTCACCATAGGCCGCGAGCTGAAGGCGGTCTGCGCGGATCTCGGCCTGGCCTATGTGTTCAAGGCGAGCTTCGACAAGGCCAACCGGTCCTCCATCACCTCCTATCGCGGCCCCGGACTCGAGGACGGCCTCGCCATGCTCGCCCAGGTCAAGGCGGAGCTGGACGTGCCGATCTGCACGGACCTGCACACGGTCGCCCAGGCCGAGCCCGTTGCGGCCGTTGCCGATATCGTGCAGCTGCCCGCCTTTCTATGCCGCCAGACGGACCTCGTGGTTGCGGCGGCCCGGGCCACGCAGGCCGCAGGCGGCGTGCTGCATGTGAAAAAGGCGCAGTTCCTCGCCCCGCTGGACGTCCACAACATCATCACCAAGGCGCGCGAGGTCGCGCCGGACCTGTCCATTGTCATGTGCGAGCGCGGCACGAGCTTCGGCTACAACAACCTCGTCGTGGACATGCTCGGCATCCACCAGATGCAGGGCCTCGGCGTGCCGGTGACCATCGACGCGACCCATGCCGTGCAGCTGCCGGGCGCGGACCCGCGCACCCAGGGCGCATCCACCGGGGGCCGGCGCGAGGGCGTGCCCGTCATCGCGCGCGCGGCCGTGGCGGCGGGCGCGGACGGCGTGTTCCTGGAGTTCCACACGGACCCGGACGCCGCGCTGTGCGACGCGCCGAGCTGCCTGCCGATTTCCGGCGCGCGCGCGCTGCTCACACAGCTGTCCGAACTGCACGCGGTCGTGAACCGGTGAGCCAGTCCACCGAGGAAGCGCTGCGTGTCCTCGACATGGAAGCGCAGTCGCTGCGCAGGCTGGCCGACGATCTGCGCGACGATCCCGCCCGGCAGGAGGCTTTCGGGGAAGCCGTCGCGCTGGTCACCCGGACGCGCGGCCACGTCATCGTCGTCGGCGTCGGCAAGTCCGGCCATATCGGGCTGAAGATCGCGGCGAGCTTCGCCTCCACCGGCACGCCCGCCTTTTTCATGCATCCCACGGAGGCCAGCCACGGCGATCTGGGCATGGTGACGCGCGACTGCACGGTGGTCGCGATTTCCAATTCGGGCGAGAGCCGGGAGCTGGCCGACGTGCTGCATTACTGCACCAAGGCGGGCGTGCCCGTCATCGGGCTGACGCGCCAGCCTGGCTCCGCGCTGGGCCGTGCGGCGAGCGTCGTGCTGCAGCTACCGGAAACCGAGGAGGCCTGCATCAACGGGCTCGCGCCGACGACGTCGACCACCAACACGCTGGCACTGGGCGACGCGCTGGTGGTGGCCGTGATGGCGGCCAAGGGCGTGTCGCGCGACGATTTCGGGCGGCACCATCCGGGCGGAAAGCTGGGCCGCGGCCTGCAGACCGTCGCGGACTGGCGCGCGACCCATCCGGCCGAGCCTCCGGTCGTGAACGCGGATGCGGGCATGCAGGACGTCGTGGGCGCGGTGTCGGCCGGGCTGTCGGGCTGCGTGGCGGTCGTGGACGGGCGCGGCGACTTTCTCGGCATGATCACGGATGGCGACCTGCGCCGCGCCATGACGCCGGACATGTTCTCCAAAACGGCCGCCGACATCATGACGACGGAGCCTTTCACGCCGTCCGACGCCATGACCATGCGCAGCGTCATCGACACGCTGACCGCGCGCAAGATCGGCAATGCCTTCGTGGTGGAAGGCGGCAAGCCCGTCGCCGTGCTGAACATGAAGACGCTCATGACACAGGGTTACGTCTGATGACGGGGGGCTACGTCTAGTGGCGCTCCTGATCGTCGTCCCCGCGCGCTATGGCTCCACCCGCCTGCCCGGCAAGCCGCTGCGCGAGATCGCGGGCGTGCCCATGCTGCTGCGCACCGCGCGCAACGCGCAGGACGCCGCCGACGCGCTGGAGCAGGCCGAAGTCGTGGTCGCCACGGACGACGCGCGCATCGAGGCTTTCTGCGCGGAGCACGCCCTGCCCTGCGTGATGACCAGCGCGGATCTCGCCACCGGCAGCGACCGCGCGCTCGCTGCGGCCAATGCGCTGGACCCGGACACCGCCCGCATCGACCGCATCGTCAACCTGCAGGGCGACGCGCCGTTCACGCCGGCCGGGCACATCATCCGCGTGGCGCGCGAGCTGGGCCGCGACGGCGCGGACGCGGCGACCGCCTATGTGCAGCTGGACTGGGACGCGCTGGACGCTTTGCGCGAACACAAGCAAACCGCGCCCTTTTCCGGCACGACGCTGATCGAGGACGCGGACGGTTTCGCGGTCTGGTTTTCCAAGGCCGTCATCCCGGCCATCCGCAAGGAGGAGGCCCACCGCGCCGAGCCGCTGTCGCCCGTCAAGCGCCATATCGGCCTTTACGGCTACCGCCGCGACGTGCTGGCCCGCTTCGCCGCCCTGCCGGAAAGCCGCTATGAGCGGCTGGAGGGGTTGGAGCAGTTGCGCCTTTTGGAGGCGGGCTACCGCATGGCATGCGCGCGGGTGGAGCGGCCGCGCATCTCGCTGGGCGGGATCGACACGCAGGCGGACATCGATCTGGCCGAGCGGCTGATCGCGGAACATGGTGATCCCTTCAGTGGCGGCCCGCATCGTGGCTGAGATCATCATCTGCCGCCATGGCAACACTTTCGATCCCGGTGACACGGTCACCCGCGTCGGCGGCCGCACCGACCTGCCCCTGTCGCGTTCGGGCCGCGCGCAGGCGGACGCGCTGGCGGAGCATTTCCGCATGCAGGCACCGATCGCCCGCGCGTTCAGCTCGCCGCTGCTGCGCACCACGCAGACGCTGCAGACGGTGCTGGCCGCGCAAGCGGACGCGCCCGCCATCCAGACGCGGCGCTTTCTCACCGAGCTGGACTACGGGGTGGATGAGAACCGGCCGGAAGCCGAGGTGGCCGCGCGCATCGGGGAGGACGCCTTGCGGGCCTGGGAAACCGACGCCGTGCTGCCGGACGGCTGGCGGCTCGACATCGACGCACTGGTGGAGAGCTGGCGCGGCTTTCTTTCGGAACAGGCCGCCTTGCCCGGCCGCACGATGGTGATGACCAGCAACGGCGTGGCGCGTTTCGTCTTCAGGGCTTTGGATGAGGATCCGGGCATGCGCAGCATCAAGCTGAAGACCGGCGCCTATGGCGCGCTGGACCCGGGACCGGCGGGCTACCGGGTGGCTGAGTGGAACATCCGGCCATAGCTTCGGCGCTTCGGCGCTTCGGCGTTTGGCACCGCTCCTCTGCCCGCGATTGCGGATCACGCTGGCAGGACCGAATCCAACGCTCTAGAGACGCGGCGTGGATATCCAGACTTTCGATATTTCCGGGCCGGTCCTGCTGACGCCCGCCCGTTACAGTGATGCGCGCGGCTGGTTTTCCGAGGTGTGGAACCAGGCCCGTTTCGACGACGCCGTCGGCGCATCCGTGCGCTTCGTGCAGGACAACCAGTCCTACTCCGCCGCCGCCGGCACGGTGCGCGGCCTGCACTACCAGTCCCCGCCCCACGCGCAGGGCAAGCTGGTGCGTGTGTTGCGGGGTTCCGTTGTCGACATATGCGTCGACGCCCGCCGCGGCTCGCCCACCTATGGCCGGCATGTCCGCGTCGAGCTGAGCGCTGAAAACGGGCGGCAGTTCTGGGTGCCGGCGGGGTTCCTGCACGGCTTTGCCACGCAGGAGCCCGACACGGAGGTCGGCTACAAGGTGACCGACATTTACGCCCGCGATTGCGAGGGCGGCGTGGCATTCGACGATCTCGACCTCGGCCTCGACTGGGGTGTCCCTTCAGGCGGCGCGGTGGTGTCGGACAAGGACCGCGACGCGCCCCGCTTCGCGGATTTCGACACACCGTTCGGTGCATCGCTGTGAAACTGCTGATCACGGGCGGGGCGGGTTTCATCGGCTCGGCGGTGGTGCGCGCGGCGCTGGCGCGCGGGCACGAGGTCGTCAATCTGGACGGGCTGACCTATGCCGCCAATCCGGCAACGCTGGAAGAGTTCGAAGGCACGCCCGGCTACCGCTTCGCCGAGGCCGACATCCGTGACGCCGCCGCCGTGGACGCGCTGGTCCAAGAGGCGCGCCCCGACCGGATCATGCACCTCGCAGCGGAGTCCCATGTGGACCGGTCCATCACCGGCCCGGCCGTGTTCGCCCAGACCAATGTGGTGGGCACGCTCAACCTGCTGCAAAGCGCGCGCACGCTGCATGCGGAGCTGGATGCCGGGGCGCGCGAGGCCTTCCGCTTCCACCACATTTCCACGGACGAGGTTTACGGCGATCTCGGCCCCGACGATCCGGCCTTCACGGAAGACACGCCCTATGCGCCGAGTTCGCCCTATTCGGCGTCCAAGGCGGCGTCCGACCATTTCGTGCGCGCCTGGCAGCGGACCTACGGCCTGCCCACATTGATCACCAACTGCTCCAACAATTACGGCCCCTACCAGTTTCCCGAAAAGCTGATCCCCGTCGTCATCATGTCGGCGCGGGCGGGCAAGCCGATCCCGGTCTACGGCGACGGGCAGAATGTGCGCGACTGGCTGCATGTGGACGACCATGCGGATGCGCTGCTGCATGTGCTGGAGCACGGCAGAGTCGGGCGGACCTACAATATCGGCGGCCGGGCGGAGCGCACCAATCTGGAACTCGTGGAGACGATCTGCGACCGCATGGACGCGGTGCTGGGTACGCTGCCCACGGGCGAGCCGCGGCGCTCGCTCATCACCTTCGTCACGGACCGCGCGGGCCATGACCGCCGCTACGCCATCGACGACACGCGCATCTCCTCGGAGCTCGGCTGGCAGCCCGCGCGCACGCTCGAAAACGGGCTGGAGGACACGATCCGCTGGTATCTCGACAATCCCGACTGGCTGGCACGGGTGAGCGGCCGGTGATGCTGGTCGTCGGCCGGACCGGACAGCTCGGGCGTGCCCTGCAAAGGGCCCGGCCTGATGCCGTGTTCCTCGACCGCGCGGCGCTGGACCTGCGTTGGGAGGACGACGCGGTCCGCGCGGCGCTGGACGGCGCGGGGCCGTCTGTGTCCGGCGTGATCGTCGCGGCGGCCTATACGGATGTGGAGGGCGCGGAAGAGGACGAGGACACGGCCCATCGGGTGAATGCGCGCGCGCCCGGCGTGATCGCGCAGTGGTGCGCGGAGCGCGGCATTCCCCTCGCCTTCCCTTCCACCGACTATGTCTTCGACGGCTCGGGCGGGACGCCATGGCAGCCGGGCGACGCGGTCGGGCCGCTCAACGCCTATGGGCGGAGCAAGCTGGCAGGCGAGCGGGCAGTGGCGGATAGCGGCGCATGCGCGGGCGTGCTGCGCACGTCCTGGGTCTATGACAGTACCGGCAGGAACTTCCTGACCACCATGCTCAATCTGTCGCGGGCGAAAGACGCGCTGTCCGTGGTGAGCGACCAGATCGGGCGCCCGACCCATGCCGACGACCTCGCCCGCGCCTGCCTGCTGGCGGTGGAAGGCAGGCTGTCGGGCGTGTTCCATGTATCGGGCGGCGGGCCGTTCACCAGCTGGGCCGGCTTTGCGCGGCTGGCCATCCAGACGGCGGGCCATGACTGCGCCGTACGCGATGTGCCGTCCGCCCACTATCCGACCGTGGCAGAGAGGCCCTTGAATTCGCGGCTGGACGTATCCGCATTCGAGCGCGCCGCCGGAATGCCGCTTCCCGATTGGCGCGCGCGTGTCGCGGATGCCGCCCAGGCGTGGAAATTGCAGGCAGCGTTAGAGCCGATGCAGTAGCGCCTGCATTATGCCTTTATGGTGTAGTTCAGCGCCGCTATGGGACGCGCGAATTCAAGGTTTGGGATGTAACATGTGCGGAATCATCGGAATCATCGGGCAGGAGCCCGTGGTCGACCGGCTGATCAGCGGGCTGAAACGGCTGGAATATCGCGGCTATGACAGCGCCGGGCTCGCCGTCATAAACGGCTCCGGCATTGCGCGGCGCCGCGCCGAGGGCAAGATCGTCAATCTGGAAGCCGAGGTGGACACCAGCCCGATCGAGGGCCGCGTCGGCATCGCGCATACGCGCTGGGCCACGCACGGCGCCCCCAATGTCAGCAATGCCCACCCCCACCGCGCGGGCCGCGTGGCCGTGGTGCATAACGGCATCATCGAGAACTATGCCGAGATCAAGGCGGGCCTGCCGGACCGCAACTTCACTTCGGACACCGACACGGAAGTCGCAGCCCAGCTGATCGACCAGTTGATCGAGGATGGCCGCTCCCCGCGCGACGCGGTGTCGGAAGCGCTGTCGCGCTTTCGCGGGGCCTATGCGCTGGGCGTGATCGTGGAGGACGAGCCGGACACGATATACTGCGCGCGCCGCGGCTCCCCGCTCGCCATCGGGCTGGGTGACGGCGAGAGCTATCTGGGGTCGGACGCCGTCGCGCTCGCCCCGCTGTCGCGCGACCTGATCTATCTGGAAGAGGGCGACTGGGCCATTCTGAAAACCGACAGCCTGGAGGTGTTCGACGAGAGCGGCGATCCGGTCACGCGCGAGGTCACCCGCGTGGACGACGCCATAGAGGTGTCGGAGAAGGGCCAGTATCCGCACTACATGCTCAAGGAGATCCACGAGCAGGTGGACACGACGGCCCGCACGCTGGCCCACTATCTCGACCTCGGCGCGATGTCGGTGAACCTGCCCAACGGGCTGGATTTCAGCACGGTGTCGCGCATCGCGATCGTCGCCTGCGGCACGGCCTATTATGCGGGCGTGGTCGGGAAATACCTGTTCGAGGAACATGCGCGCATCGCCGTGGACGTCGATATCGCGTCCGAATTCCGCTACCGCGACCCCGTGCTGGACCCTGGCACACTGATGGTGGTGGTCAGCCAGAGCGGCGAAACCGCCGACACGCTGGCTGCCCTGCGCTATGCCGGCGCCAACGGCCTGCAAACGGCGGCGCTGGTCAATGTGATGACGTCGACCATGGCGCGCGAAGCCGACATCGCCATGCCGATCCTCGCGGGCCCCGAAATCGGCGTGGCCTCGACCAAGGCGTTCACGAGCCAGGTCTGCGCGCTCGCCTCGCTGGTGGTCGCGGCCGCCGGCGCGCGCGGCACGCTGGACGATGAGCGGCGCAGCGCACTGGTGCGCGAACTCGCCCAGTTGCCCAGCGCGGTCGCCGAAGCTCTGGATGCGAGCGACGACATCGCCGCGCTGGCCAAGACGCTGGTGGAGGCCCGGTCCGCCTTTTTCCTCGGCCGCGGCGTGCATGTGCCGATCGCCATGGAGGGCGCGCTGAAGCTCAAGGAGATTTCCTACATCCACGCCGAAGGCTACGCGGCGGGCGAGCTGAAACACGGCCCCATCGCGCTGATCGAGGACGGCACGCCGGTGATCATCGTCGCGCCCGAAGACGAGTTGTTCGAGAAGACCGTGTCCAACCTGCAGGAAGTCGCCGCCCGTGGTGCGCGCATCATCCTGTTCACGGACGAAGCCGGCGCGAAGGCCGCGGCCGGGCTGTCGGATTCCATCATCGCCCTGCCGACCGCGGGCCCGCTCACGGTCCCCGTCGTGCAGGCCATCGGCCAGCAACTCCTCGCCTACCACACGGCGGTCGCGCTGGGGACAGATGTGGACCAGCCGCGCAACCTCGCGAAGTCGGTGACGGTGGAGTAGCCGTCCTCTTTCGTCCCCGGGCTCGACCCGGGGCCTATTCGCATCGAGATCGACCAAGGGATTGCGTCAGCAAACCAACCGCGATGCGAATGGACCCCGGGTCAAGCCC
>JAHDEU010000005.1:0-4971 GCA_020628635.1 Hellea sp.
ACGGCCACATCTTCTGCACGCTCGATCAGGTCACGGACGAGGTGAAGGCGTTCACGGAGCTGCTGAAATCGGTCTATGCGGACCTCGGCTTCGACGACGTCAAGGTCATGTTCTCCACCCGGCCCGACACGCGCGTCGGCTCGGACGACTATTGGGACATGGCGGAGGACGCGCTGGAGAAGGCGGCCGCCGCATCGGGTCTCGAAGTCATCCTCAATCCCGGCGACGGCGCGTTCTACGGGCCGAAGCTCGACTTCGTGCTGCGCGACGCCATTGGCCGCGAATGGCAGGCGGGTACGATCCAGCTCGACCCCAACCTGCCCGAGCGGCTGGATGCGAGCTATGTCGGCGCGGACGACCAGAAGCACGCGCCCGTCATGCTGCACCGCGCCGTGCTGGGCTCGTTCGAGCGCTTCCTCGGCATTCTGATCGAAAACTATGCCGGCAAGTTCCCGCTCTGGCTGTCCCCCGTGCAGGTCGTCGTCGCGACCATCACGTCGGATGCGGATGGCTACGCCGAAGAGGTCGTGGCCAAGCTCAAGGCGGCAGGCCTGCGCGCCGAACTCGATACGCGCAACGAGAAGATCAACTACAAGATCCGCGAGCTGTCGGCTGATCGCAAGGTTCCCGTCATCGCCGTGGTCGGTCGTCGGGAGGCCGAAGAGGGCAAGCTCGCCCTGCGCCGTCTCGGCTCTCAGGGTCAGCAGATCGTCACCGTCGAAGACGCCATCGCCGCGCTCACCGACGAGGCCACCGCGCCAGACCTGAAACGGGCGAAGGGCTAGCGCCTTGCGCGGTTGGGCGCATCGGCACGGCGTACCTGTCTCTCTCTCGTCGCTCATCCCCGCCTTCGCGGGGATAAGCGACGGGTGGTGTGGTTTCCCGATGGCAAATCCACATTTGCCAACCACCGGAAATGCAATCCGATGATCGGGTCGTTCCTTCCAAGCTGGCTCGACCGGACGCTGTCCGCCTGGCTGGCGTTCTGGCTGTCGCTGGTGGTGGTCTACAACCATGCGGGTGCGCTGGCCTGGGCCGGGCTGGTCGTTATTCTGGGTGCGGCGGGCGTCGTCGCGCTCGTGCCAAGGCTCGTCTCCGACCGCGGCTATATTCGACCCGCCATCCCGTTTCTCGTCACGCTCACCGTTCTGTTCGCGTGGATGATGGCGAGTGCGGGCTGGGGCGAATACGGGCCGGATACGGCATGGCGGTTGGCGACGCAGGCGCTGATCGGGGTCGGCGTGCCGGTCCTGCTGGTGAGCCGCTCGGAGCGGCTCAAGCGCAATCTCTCGCACGTCCTCATGGCGACAGCGCTGGCGGGCGTGGCCGTGATCCTCGCCGACGCCGCGTCGGGCTACGGCCTGTCGCTGGCGCTCGACCCGGTGGGTGCGGGCGAAGACCTGAACTACCGCCAGGGGGAGGCGGAAATGCACCTCGGGCGAGGACAGGTGGCATGGGCGCTGCTGAGCCCGCTGCTGCTCGCACTCATGGCCAAGCGCTTGCCCAAGGGCGCGGCCTGGGTTGCTGGCGTGGCGCTGGTCGGGCTGCTGGTCGCGGGCTGCGTGCTCAACCGGCTCTACACGCCGGTCATCATCCTGCTCGGCGCGCTGCCGCTCTTTGCGCTCGGCTGGGCCGCGCCGAAGCTGGCGCTGCGGCTCTCGGGCGCGACGGCCGTGCTGTCCATCGCGCTTGCGCCGCTGGTCGGGCTGGTGGCGCGCACCGCGAGCGAGGGGTTCATGGCGCGCCTGCCGATGAGCTGGGACCACCGCCTGCGGATGTGGGACTACACGCTGCAACGCGTCGCCGAGCGCCCTCTGCTCGGCCACGGATTGGATGCCTCGCGCGCCATGCAGGACGGCTTCACGACGCGCATCGGGGTCGATATCCCCTATATTTCGCTGCACCCGCACAATGTCGGCCTGCAGGCCTGGCTGGAACTGGGCGCAATCGGTGCGTTGCTGATGGCCGCCGCGCTGGGGCTTGGCATCGCGCTGGCCGGACGATTGGCGAACGGCTCGCGCGCGCGGCTCGCGGCACTGTCCGGCCTGTTCATGGGCATGAGCGTGGGCGGCGCAGTCACCGTGGGCGCGTGGCAATATTGGTGGTGGGGACTGATCGTCATGGCCGCGCTGCTGGTCGTGTTCATTCCCGCCAAGGGAACTGATGAGGTGTTGGAGCTGGACGCGGCGGCATGAGCGGTGAGCGCATCTCCGTGGTCATGGTCAGCTTCCACACCGGGCCCGTCCTGTTCGAGGCCGTCCGCGCCGTGCTGGCCGATCCCGGCATTGACGAGCTCGTGCTGGTGGACAATGGCAATCCGGCGGATATCCGCCGCGCCTTGATGGAGGCATTCGGCGCAGACGACCGCGTCCGCCTGCTGCAGGGCCACGGCAATATCGGCTTCGCCCGCGCCTGCAATTACGGCGCGGACGTAAGCACGGGCGACGCCGTGCTGTTCCTCAACCCCGATGCCATCCTGGAGACGGGCGCGGCGAAGCGGATGCTGGATGCGGGCCGCGCGAGCGGTTATGCGCCCTGGCTCTCCGGCGGTCGTCTGGTGGACGAGCGCGGCGTGGAGCAGCGCGGCTCCCGGCGGGGCAAGGTCGATCTGCTCTCCGTGTTTCTCGCATTCACCCTGCTGGACCGCCTGCCCGGCATACGGTCCTACAACCACCACCGCGACCCGCTGCCGGAAGAGCCCGTTCCCATGCCCACCGTGTCCGGCGCGGTCATGATGCTGGACCGGGCCAGCATCGAGGCGGTGGGCGGGTTCGACGCGGGCTACTTCCTCCATGTGGAGGACATCGCCCTGTGCCGTGCCGTGCGCGAAGCGGGCGGCGGCGTCGTCTTCGTGCCGGATGCCCGCGCGCGCCATTACGGCGCGACTTCGGAAGCGCCGGCATTGGCCGTGGAGTGGCACAAGGTGCGCGGCTTCTACCGCTATTTCTGGTCGGGTCGTCGGGTCGGCTCCAAACTCGGCATCGTCCTGCTCGGCCCGTTCATAGCGGCCGCTATTCTGGGGCGGGCTCTGCTGTCCCGGTGAGCGGACACGGCTCTTGGCCCAACAGCACCAGCTCCACCTCGTCCGCCCGCGTGTAATTGAAACCCCGTATGCGCGCGCGTTCGAACAGGCACACCCCCGCTTCCTCGGCAGAGGCGAGCGCCGCCGCGACGCCGCCCGGCACGCGCTTTTCGTCCAGCACCAGCGTGCCGCCCTCCCATGTCTCGAACAGGTGCCACGGAACCGTTTCGCCAAAGCGCGTATTGCCCGTTCCGGCATAGTAGCGCAGGCTGTCCTCGCCGTAGAACAGCGACACGATCGGCGCAGGGGACGCTGCCACGATGCGCTGCGACAGTGACAGTGGTGCCGCGCCCGGCAGCAGCACGCCATAGGTGATGACGGATAACGGCACGGCGGCTAGCCCGGCCGCGACCACCGCGCCGCGCATCCTCGCCAGGATCGTGCAAACAACAGCCGCCAGCGCGCAAACGCCCGCGAAGACCGCCACGCCGATCGCGAGCCACCACTGGTCCGGATCGCCGAACTGTGCTTGCACGGACAATATCAGGCCCAGCAGCGCGGCCGACACGACCAGGAAGATGATCGCCGACGCCCAGCGCGTGCCCGCATATCGCTTCGCCCCGAAGGCCGCCATGACCGCGCCCGCCATGGCGATGCAGATCGCGGGATAGAGCGGCAGGGCGTAGTGGGGCAGCTTGGTGGGGACGAGCTCCAGCACGATCCAGAACGGCACCACCCAGGCCAGCGCCAACCGCATGCCGCGCGCGGGCAGGCTGTCCCCGCCGCGCCGGGCGGCCTGCCACGCGAACACCGCGCCCGGCAGCAGGAATAGCGCGGCGGGCCACAGCCCGATCCAGATGGCGATCAGGTGATAGCCGGGCGGGCCGCCATGGTCCTCCTGCGCGCCGGCCAGCTTGCCACCGAAATCGCGGCCGAGCGACTCCGCAAAGAAGGCTCCGTCCGTGCGCAGGCCGATGGAGACGATCCAGGGCAGCCAGATCGCGAAGAAGACGAGAATGGGAAGCAGACGCAGCAGCGGCCTGGCCCAGCGCAGCTGTCGCTCCCATGCCCACAGCCCGCCCAGCGCCAGCAGCGCGACAGCCGGCCCGACCGGTCCCTTGATCAGCACGCTCGCGCCCAGCCCGATCCAGAACAGCCACGCCGCCCCGCGCAGCCGTCCCGCGCGCAGCCGCGCCAGTGCCGCAAACACCGCCGTCGTGCTCGCGAGCAGCAGCGCGTCCGTCTTGGCCATGTGCGACTCAAAGGTGAACAGCAGCGAGGTCGCCAGCATGGCGCCTGCCAGCGCCGCGCCGAATCTTCCAACCACTGGCAGGGCCGCAAGATATGTAAGCCATACGGCGAGCAGCCCGCCCAGCACGCTCGGCAGGCGCTGCGCCCATAGTCGCTCGCCCGGCGCGCCGAGCCCGACGACGTTCAGCATCGCCGCCTGCGCCCAATAGGCCCCTATGGGCTTCTTGTTGCGCGGCCGCTCGCCAAGGCGGATTTCGACATAGTCTCCGCTTTCCACCATCTGCACGGATGACTGCGCGTAGCGGGCCTCGTCGCGGTCGATCACGGGCAGGGAGGACAGTCCCGGCAACGCCATGAGCAACACGAGCAGGCCAAGCGCGAGCACGTGCCACCGGCGCTTGGGCAACGGTCTTGCGGATGTCGCGGGCGCGCTCACGCGGCGGCGGTTAGCGGCCATTGAACGCGCTCGCAACTCCTGCCAAAGCGCGGCCATGTCGCGCCTCCCCAATCCCGTGCCCAATTCCGTGCCCAATCCCATGGACGTGTCCGTCGTTCTGCCCGCCTATAACGAGAGCGGCAATCTGCGCCCGCTGCTTGGCGAGATCGCGGATGCGCTGGACGGGCGCACCTATGAGGTCATCGTGGTCGATGACGGCTCCACGGATGACACGCGCGCGCGGCTGGTGGCGATGAAGGCC
>JAHDEU010000005.1:4981-8360 GCA_020628635.1 Hellea sp.
CGTGCCGTGCGCACGGGCATTCTGGCGGCAAGCGGGGACACCATCGCCACGCTCGATAGCGACGGCCAGAACGACCCGGCCGATCTGCCCGCCATGCTCGACCAGCTCTCCCGCGCGGATGCGTCCGAAGGTCTTGCCATGGTCGGCGGCCGCCGGGTGAAGCGCCGCGACACGGCGGCCAAGCGCGCGGCGTCCCGCATCGGCAACGGCGTGCGCAAGCGGCTCCTGCATGACGAGGCCGACGACACGGGCTGCGGCATCAAGGTGTTCCGCCGAGAGGCCTTCCTCCGGCTCCCCTATTTCGACCACATCCACCGCTACCTGCCCGCGCTGATGCTGCGCGAGGGCTACTCTTGCGAATACCGCGACGTGAACCATCGCGAGCGCGGGGAGGGGCAGAGCAAATACACCAATCTCGGGCGGCTGAAAGTCTCGGTGAACGACCTGCGCGGCGTCAGATGGCTACTCAGCCGCGCGCGCAATCCGGGCGGGTGGGACGAGGTTTAGCGCGAAGTTTTAACCCAAGGTTAACCGTATCGCCCGACATCCCTCCCATGCGGGCACTGTCCATATTCCCACTGATGACGATCCCGGTCGTGATCTACAATCTCATGGCACTGTCGGGGCAGACCTTCGGCTCCGTGGCGCAGATGCGTGTGCGGCTGGATACGGATTTCTTGAGCGTTCCCATGGCCTCGGGCGTGACCTGGGCCATCACGCCGGGCCACGCACTGATCGCGGGTTCGCTGCTGTGCCTGTTTTTCGAGCTTATCAAATCCACCGGCACGGGCCGCGCCGCCGTGATGAACCACGCCTTTTCGCTGGTGTTGTTCATCATCTGCCTGGTCGAGTTCCTTCTGCTGCCCGCCTTTGCGACCAGCGTGTTCTTCATGATCGGCGGGATGTGCCTGCTGGATGTGCTGGCCGGTTTCATGGTCACGATCGCGAGCGCGAGGCGGGATTTCTCCGTCGAGCCCGCTTTCGCCGACTGAGCGGCCGACGTGGCGCAATCTCTTAACGACTCGCGTATAGGTTGCAGTCCATGTCACGGCGCGCACCCCTCATGATTCCCCGCCTGCGCGACGAGACTTCACCCGATCCGGTCGCCACGGCGCTGCGGCTGGGCCGGATGTCGCCTTTTTCCACCAGCGCGGACGGCGCGCTGCGATTCTCCGACCCGTCCCTGACCGAGCAGATCCTGCGCCTGCGCGCCGGCACGCTGCAAAGCGGCGCGGCACAATGGGAGGCGCGGATGAGCGGGCAGGACGTGCGCACCCGCCGCCGCATCCTGTCCGGGCTGAACTGGGCGGGCGCACAGGCCACGCTGGACTACGCCCTGCGCGACGGGCGGGGCGAGCAGCGATGGGTGCGCGAAACCCTCGAAGCCGTCAATGTGTCCGACAACCGCGCGCTGCTGGTCCACGGCGTGATCCAGGACATCACGGCGGAGCATGAGTCGCGCGACCGCCTGCTCTGGGCCGCGCGGCATGACGCGGCGACGGGACTGTCCAACCGCGACGCCTTCATCGAGGCAGCCGCCACGCTCGGCGCATTGTCGTCACGCGTCGGCACGCCCGCATGCCTGCTGCGCATCCGCCCAACCAATCTGGAGGACCTGCGCGAGGTCTATGGCGCTGAGATCGGCGACCGCATCCTGGCCATGGTGGCCCGCCGGTTGGAGGATGACGTGCGCGCGCCCGATGCACTGGGGCGGCTGAGCGGAGCGGACTTCGCCGTGGCCATGCTCGGCCGGTC
Organism: Hellea sp.; assembly: GCA_020628635.1. Taxonomy (GTDB): domain Bacteria; phylum Pseudomonadota; class Alphaproteobacteria; order Caulobacterales; family Maricaulaceae; genus Litorimonas. Next base: position 6,737 of record JAHDEU010000005.1, read on the forward strand.
CGAAGAGCCCTCCATGCGTTTGCAGGCCCTTCTGTCCGAAACGCCATACCACACGCCCTTCGGCCCGCTCTATCTCGATATGGCTGTCACCGCGCGAGCATTGGGCGACCATCCGGACAGTGCGAAGACGGCATTACGGCAAACGCGCAGCGAGCTCGACGGCTGTGCGCACGGCGCGCAGGGCGCACCCTGTGCCGCGACCGAGGATGTGCTGCGCGCGCTGGACGAGGACCGCGTCAGCCTCGCCTTCCAACCCATCGTGGACGCCCAAACCGGACAGCTCCACCACCATGAATGCCTGCTGCGGATCCGCTGCACGGATGGCCGCGTGGTCAGTGCGTGGGAGATCATCCGCGACGCCGAGGCGCTCGGCCTCGTCCACCGCCTCGACCGCCGCGCGCTCGCCCTGGCCGAGCCTCACCTGCGCGCCGATCCCGACACGCGCCTCGCGCTCAACGTTTCGGCGGGGACGCTGGGCAATGCGGACCATGCGGACGCTTACGTCGCCGCCTTGCGCGATCTGGGTGAGGTGGCCACGCGCATCACCATCGAGATGACGGAAACGCTCGCCGTGGACGACCCGGCGCAGGCGTCGCGCTTTTCGGCCGCCGTGCGCGGGCTGGGCTGCCGCTTCGCCATCGACGATTTCGGCTCCGGCTACACGACCTTCCGCAATCTCATGGCGGTCGAGGCCGACACCATCAAGATTGACGGCGCGCTGATCCAGGGCATCGCAACGGACGAGAACAAGCAGACCTTCATGCGCATGATGGTGGACCTCGCGCACACATTCTCGGTCAAGACCGTGGCAGAGATGGTGGAAACCGAAGCCGACGCCGCCGTGCTGCGCCGCATCGGCGCGGATTACCTGCAAGGCTACCATTACGGCCACCCCGCACCGTCGCCCAATTGGAGCCGCCTCGGCACTGTGTAAGACCCGCGCCGCGTGCTAGGCGCGGGCCATGCGCGAAACCGCGGACAGATTGGAAGCCTTCTACGCCGGCAGCCTCGGCCGCTGCGCGCGTGACATGGCGCTGCGCCGGCTGTTCACCCTGTGGCCGGACCTCGCGGGAGAAAACGCGCTCGGCTTTGGCTATTGCGATCCATACCTCTCCGCCTATCGCCGTTCCGCCAACCGCGTCGTGCTGGTCAGCCCGGCCAGCCAGGGCGCGGTGGCGCACCGGTCCTCGCGCGGGGTGATGGGCTGCGTGGCGGACGAAACCCTGCTGCCCTTTTCCGATCACAGCTTTTCGCGTGTGCTCTGCGTGCATGCGGTGGAAGAAGCCGACGACCTGCCTGGCATGTTGCGCGAGCTGTGGCGGGTGACGGAGCCGGAGGGGCGCATCGTCGTCATCGCCGCCGGGCGCTCGGGCCTGTGGGCGCGGGCAGACAGCCTGCCCTTTGGGGCGGGCCGCCCGTTCTCGCGCAAGCAGTTGCGCGATCAGCTGACCCGCGCGGGCTTCCAGCCGACCGTGGGCGCAGGCGCGCTCTACGGGCCGCCGGTCGCGCGGCTATCGGGGCCGAAAACCAGCTATTATTTCGAACGCACGGGAGAGACCGTGTGGCCGCGCCTTGCCGGACTTGTGCTCGTCGAAGCCATCAAACGGCTCTATATCGAGCCGAC
>JAHDEU010000005.1:8460-18420 GCA_020628635.1 Hellea sp.
GTGGACCGCGCCGTGCTCGACCTGATCGCGCAGCGCCTCGCCCTTTCCGCCGATGTGCGCCGTGCCAAGTCCGGCGCCAAGCTCTGGCGGCCCGCGCGCGAGGATGAACACGTCGCCGAGCTGATCGAGAGCGCGCGCGAAAGCGGCACGCCTGGTGCGCTGGTGTCGCGCATCTGGGCGGAGTTGATGAGCGCGAGCATCTCGGTGCAGGGTTCCACCACGCTGCATGTCGCGTTGGAAGGCGACGCAAGAGCCAACCTGTCGCTGATCCGCGACCGCTTCGGCGGCAGCCTGCCCGTGCAGAGCTACCCGACCAGCTCCGCCGCTCTGTCGGGATGCGGGTCCGATCCCGAAGGCATCGCCGTGCTGCCCGCGCCGGGCGGGATGCAGAGCTGGTGGACCGCGCTGGCGGCAGGCGGGGCGCTGCCGCATCTGAAGATCGTCGCCGCGCTTCCGAGAGTGGACGCCCGCGACTGGCCGCAGGCCGTGGCGGTCGCGGAGATGGAACTGGACCCGCAGCCCGGCGGGCGGTTGCTGGTCGCCGGGCCTAACGCTCAGGGCGTTGTCCGTGCCGAGGCGGGTGATCTTCGCCTGGTGGAACGTTCAGTGGCAGATTTGGAGGAGGACGCGGTGGCGCAAGGCGATGTCATCGGCTACCTGCCGCCCGCAATCACCTAAGGCACCTCCATGGCATTCGAAACACTCCTCATCGTCGGCGCGGGGCTGATCGGCTCATCCATCGCGCGCGCGGCCAAGGCGACGGGCGCGGCCGGGACCGTGCTGATGAGCGACACCAGTCCGTCTGTGGTGGAAACCGTTGAGCGGCTCGGCATCGCAGACGGCGCGGCGGAAGGCTCCGCGCACCACTTCGCCGCCCGTGCCGATCTCGTCATACTCTGCGTGCCGCCGGGGCGAATCGCGGACGTCGCCGCCGATCTGCTTCCCGTGATGAAGTCGGGCGCTGTGCTGTCCGATGTCGGCTCGATCAAGGGCGCGGTGGTCGAGGGCGTGACGCCCCACCTGCGCGACGACGTGTCGTTCATTCCCGGCCATCCGATCGCGGGCACCGAGTTCTCCGGGCCGGAGGCGGGCTTTGCGGAGCTGTTCCAGAACCGCTGGTGCGTGCTGACGCCCATGAGCGAGGACGCCGCGCGGCTGGACGAGCTGCAGGCCTTCTGGGAGCAGCTGGGCAGCGAGGTCTCCGTCATGGACCCGGCGCGCCACGATCTCGTCCTCGCCACCACCAGCCACGTCCCGCACCTCATCGCATACACGCTGGTCGGCACGGCCATCGACATGGAAGAGGTCACGCAGAACGAGGTCGTGAAGTTCTCCGCCTCCGGTTTCCGCGACTTCACGCGGATTGCTGCGTCTGACCCCGTCATGTGGCGCGACGTGTTCCTGACCAACAAGGACGCGACGCTGGAAGTGGTGGACCGCTTCATCGAGGATTTGTCGGCGCTCAAGCGCGCGATCCGCTGGTCGGACGGGGACACGCTGCTCGACCAGTTCGCCAAGACACGCGACATCCGCCGCAAGATCATGGATGCGGGGCAGGGGGACTGAGGGGCGTAGCGGGTTCCTCAATTACCCCCCCATCTCGCCGGCTTGTTGGCCTTCCCCAACCTTGATCCGGGGGCGAGCCCATGGACCAGGTCGTCCGGCGACCGTCGTCATTGGACCTGTGAAAAGCCCGTCTCCAAGCACCTGCACATCCAGACCCCAGTCCGGGTCATGGGCAGGCCGATCAAGTCTGCCTGAGCGGACAATGAGAGTTTTGCCGCGGTCTTCAAACCGTTGAGCACTGAAGCGAGGGTCTAGGTCTAGCCATCGCTCTCAACACTCGATCACATTCACCGCCAGCCCGCCTTGGCTCGTTTCCTTGTATTTCGTGCTCATATCCAGCCCGGTCTGGCGCATGGTCTCGATGACAGCGTCGAGGCTGACCACTGTCTTTCCAGTCCCGTGCAGGGCGAGCCGCGCGGCATTCGCTGCCTTCACCGCGCCGATGGCGTTGCGTTCGATGCAGGGGATCTGCACCAGCCCACCGACGGGATCGCAGGTCAGGCCGAGATTGTGCTCCATGCCGATTTCGGCCGCCGCGCAAACCTGTTCGGGCGAGCCGCCCCAGACGGCCGCGAGACCTCCGGCCGCCATGGAACACGCCACGCCGACCTCGCCCTGGCAGCCCATTTCCGCGCCCGAAATGGAGGCGCGCTGCTTGTAGAGCAGGCCGATCCCGCCAGCGGACAACAGGAAGCGCTGCACCATGCTGTCCTGAATGCGCCCGTCCTCGTCGTGGCAGTAATGGCGGATGACGGACGGGATCACGCCCGCCGCGCCGTTGGTGGGCGCGGTCACGACCTGGCCTCCGGCCGCATTCTCCTCGTTCACCGCCATGGCATAGACGTTCAGCCAGTCGAACAGCGCTTCGCGCTCGTTCGGCGGCGCGGTCGTCAGCTTGTTCCAAAGATGCGCGGCGCGGCGCTCCACCCCCAGCGGCCCCGGCAACGGTCCGCTCGCGCGCAGGCCGCGGTCCACGCTGTCCATCATGACGGCGGCGATGCGGTCGAGCTTGGCGAGCGTAGTCTCGCGCGGGCGGCGGGCGTCCTCGTTGGCGAGCATCACCTGCGCGATGGAGAGGCCGTGCGCCGCGCAGATGGCGAGCAGCTCCGCGCCCGAGCCAAAGGGATACGGCACAGGCTGGTCGGTCTGCACGAGGTCGTTTTCGGCAGGCCGGGAGAGCTGGGCGTGGCTCGCAATGAAGCCGCCTCCGGTCGAGTAGTAGGTACGGCCGTCAATGCGCTCGCCCGAAGCGGATGCGATCAGCTGCATCTCGTTGGGGTGGAGGCGGGTGGGCTGCTCATAGTCCACCACCGTTTCAACCCGCGTGCCGTCTGGCAGGGCGCCCGTGCGCTCCAACTCGGCGAGCGCGGCTTCGGCTTTCGCCATGTCGATCGTTTCCGGCCGGAAGCCCAGCAAACCCAGTTTGGCCGCGCGGAAGGTGCCGTGGCCCTCGCCCGTGAAGGCGAGCGAGCCGCGGAAGATCATGGCGATCATGTCGGGGGAGAGTGCCAGCTTGGCGAGCCTGCGCCGGTAACGCGCCGCAATCCTCATCGGCCCGACCGTGTGCGAACTCGACGGGCCGACGCCGATGCGGAAGATGTCGAGCACGGACAGCATGGGGTGGTGCTAGGCGCGTTGGTGGGCTTTGGGAAGATGGTGTGTGGGGGAGTCTCTCGACATCGCGCCATCTCGTGAAAGGCCCCGGCCGTGAGGGCCGGGGACGATTACATATTTTCAGAAGAGATACTGTCCCCGGCCCCTTGCGGCCGGGGCCTTGCTCGTTGGGCGCAAGTCAAAAGCGAGCAAACCAATCTACCCCTCGAACGCCTCCACCCGCCACCTCGCAGTCCGGGTTCTAGCCACCGGCGCACCCGTCATCCCCATCGCGTCCAGCAAGCGCGCATGAACCGTGGCGGGCCGCGTGCTGGTGTCCGGGAAATCGATATGATGGTGGGCGAGCACGAGGCGGCCTCCGGGGGCAAGGGAGAGCCGCTGGCCCAGCCGAGCGATCTCTCCGGGTCGGAGGTAGTAGAGCAGCTCCGCAACCACGATCAGGTCGAATGGCTCGCGCGGGGTGTCCTCCGGCAGGCGCGCGACGCGAACGTCGACATGCGGGTCGGGGACAGCCGCGCGGGTGAGGGCGACGGCGCTGGGGGCGCCGTCGAGGGCCAGCAGGCGCAGGGAGAGCTCGGCGAGCGCGCGCGTGTTCGAGCCATTGCCGCAGGCGAGCTCTAGCGTTCTTCCGCGCACCCGCCCGCATGCCCGAAGGATAGCGTCGCGCTTCACGACCTCGTCGCGACGGGTCCAGGTCTGCCAGGGGTCTGCGGCCTCGGAGAAGACCGCCTCGAAGCCGTCGATACGGATGGGGGCGCTCATGCGTGGAAATGCTCCACCGGTGCGGTGAAGCGCTGGAACAGGACTTGGTCGATGGCGAAGCCGTGCTCGCTGTCGCGTATGCTGCCGAGTTGCGTGGCGTAGTGGAGCAGGGCTTCGGCCTTGCGCACGCGGTAGGGTGTGATGTCGAGCGACAGCTCCGGCGCGGGCGGGCGGCGGCCGCTCTCATCCGGCCAGACCAGGTAATGCAGCACATCCGCGCGCGTCCGCTCCGCGCAGATCGCGCGCGTGGCGCGGTGGTCGGCGTGGTTGTCATAGTCGCTGGGCAGGCAGACGAGATCGAAGGGCAGGGCGAGCAGGCTCTCCAGCTGATCAAACCCTGACCATTCGCCAGAGCCGCCATCCGCGTGGTCCATGAAATGCACGCAGTCCGCGCCGACGCCGATATGGCCGAGCGCGCGCAGGCTCTCCGCCCGACGCGCGCGGGCGAGGCGGTCGGGCGGGTATTCGCGCGAGCCGGGATGGCTCGCCGCGCCGTCGCTCATCACGACGACCGTGGCGCGGCCTCCATGGTCCTGCACATGTTGAATAAGCCCGGCGCAGCCGATGACCTCGTCATCGGGATGCGGGGCGACGACCAGCAGGTCGCGGACCGACTCAAGCATAGCCGAGCAGGTTGAAGTCGAGATCGCCGTCGATCGCCGCACCCGCGACGGCATCGAGGCTGCCATCCGGCTTGGGCTGGCGGATATAGACGGCGAGGTCCGAGAGATGCGTGGCGAGCGGGTGCGGGTGCATGAGCCCCGACAGCCCCACGGCGCGCTGCACGCGCATGATCTGCTCTTCGGCGGCGTCCAGCACGATGTGGCGCGCGCAATCCACGCGGTGCAGCAGGTCGGGATCAATCATGTGGTAGGCTCCCGCCACGCTCATCACGGCGTCGATGGCGCGCTGGGCGCAGGCAAAGCTCTCCCCGATGCGGCGGCGCTGCAGCGGGTGTCCAGCGCGGTCGCGGCTGTTCAGGTCCTGGACGAGGCGGTCATGCAGGCCCGCCACGGCGCCTGCCTGCACGGCGGCGAAGCGCAGGCCGCCGCCGGAGAAATGCGGTTGGCGCTGATAGAGACCGGGCCCGCCAATGGGCACGGCCTCTGCGGCGCGGTCCTCGTCCCAGCTGACGATGTGCGTCTCGGAGCGCTGCATGCCGGCGGGCTGCCACCATGTGCGATCAGTCGCGGATGTTTCGGGATCGAGTGTCACGCGCCACATCTGCACGGCGTCCGAGCTGTCCGCGCGGGTGGTGACCAGCGCGTGGGTCAGAACGCCAGCCCCGCTTGCAAAGCTCTTGGCCCCGCGCAGGCGCTTCCCGTCATGGGTCAGCGGGTTGCCGAAGGCGTCGTTGTTCCAAACGCCGATGCGGTGGCCGTGGCGCGCGGCGTTCGCGGCCCAGTCGCGCAGGCTCTCGTCGCCATAGAGCCGGATCAGCTGCAATGCGTTGACATGGCCTTCGAAAAGCCGCCCGAGTGCTGCGTCGCGTCGGCCCGCACGGACCATGCGCGCAATAGAACGCAGCACGCTGTCGGGGTCGTCATAGCGGAGGATGTCCTCTGTCCCGAGCTGCTCGAACTGCGCTTGCAGGCTGTCCGGCGTGAAGGGCGTGCGGGGGTCGGTCGATGTTGCAGCGGGCTTGGACGTGCGGGTCGCCGCCGCTGGCTTGGGGATCGTATCGGGCATCAGGCTGCGCCCACCCTGGCATTGGCGCGGCCATAGACCTGCTCCTCCTCGCGGCGCAGCAACATGTCGGCGCGGTCGAGCGGCAGATCGGCCGTGAAGCTGGGCTCGGGCAGGACCTGTGTGATGAAGGCGTCGGCACTGCGGGCTGTGTTCCACGCCTCCTCCAGCGTCAGCGGGTCGAGCTGCAGCTGGCGGGCCTTTACCTCGATGGTCTCTGCATCGTTCTGCGCGAAGGCCATGCGCAGCGCCGCGGAGTGGCGGTAGAGCGCGATATAGCGGCGCGGATCGACCAGCAGGACGGGCTGTCCTCTCGCGGCGTCCTCATCCTCGCGCACCAGCGCTTCGGCCAGCCCGCCCGTAGCACGGCCGTCTCGGCGCGAACTCGTCAGGACGGACACGTCGCGCGGTTGGCGCACGCGGAAACCCCGCGCACGGGCCGCCCTGACCATGGTGACGTCCTCGTCGCTGGGCGTGTCGGGGCAGCCGCCGATGGAGATGTATGTATCGCGCCGCATGGCGAGCGATGCGCCGAAGCCCTGCGGGTGCGGGTCGTCCGCGTCGAACGCGATCGGGTCGATATGACGGCGCAGGCGGTGCAGGGCGTGATAGTGATGCTCATGCGGCGCGCGCACGACGTTGCCGTCTGCGTCGTCGCGCCAGATGTCGCCGCACACGAAATCCGCGCTGTTCATGTGGCTCAGCGTGTTGACCAGCCAGTCGGGATGGACACGCGTGTCGGCGTCCGTGGTGAACAGCACGACTTCGTCCAGCGGAAAGGCCCGCGCGCCTTCTTCCATCGCAGCGCGGCGCACGCGGCCCGCGTGGGGGACGGGATGGGGCGGCATGTCCATGATGCGGATGGCCACGGGGAAATCCTTGGCGCGCGCCTCGATGACCCTCCGGCTGTCGTCCGTGCATCCATCCAGCGCGATGACCAGCTCGCCCCGGCGGTGCGCACCATGACCGGGCAGTCGGCCGAACGCCTTGGCCAGCGCATCCAGCGTGGAAGGCAGGTGGGCGGCCTCGTTCTTGGCCGGGATGCAGACCACGCAGGGCGCATGGCGCATGGACAGGGTGTAGCGCCCGCGAAGGGGCATGCGACGCGTGGATTGCATTGTGATCGGCACGTATTGGTCTCTCCCTGCTCGCGACCCGTTTGCGGGGCTTGCAGGTCAACAGACGCGCGAGGACACGGCACGGATGAGGGTAAAGCAACACCAATTGCGCGCAAGAAAGCGGAACGCGCAATGCTTGCTCTGGGTCAAGCGAATCGGGTTGTGAGGGGAGGGGTGGGCGGTGTGCCAATCCAATATAGCGATTGCCGCGCGGTCCAAGAACCCCGTGCTCCCTCGCTCTGCTCAGTCCGCGCGCCGCCCTTGGACCGGTGGGCGAGGTCGGGCGTGATCTCGAGAAATTTGGAGGACCCGTGGAGCCTAGGGGAGTCGAACCCCTGACCTCTTGCATGCCATGCAAGCGCTCTACCAGCTGAGCTAAGGCCCCTTACGGTGTCATGTCGCCGGACCGCGGTCGGTCTTGCGATGCGGGCGCATAGTCCTGCGCCCGCGTTTTCGTCAACGCGAAAATGCGTCGGATGTGCGCTTAGGCAGAAGCCTTAGACGTCGGTGTCCAGATCGATGTCGTCATCGTCTTCGTCGTCGGCATCGGGCAAGGGCAGGTCGTCATCGTCGTCGTCGGGCACGAGGGCTGCATCCTCGTCCTCGTCGTCTTCCAGATTGTTGAGGTCCTCGTTCTCTTCGTCGTCGGCGTCGGCCGCGCCGCGGATGACCGCATCGTCGTCGCCGTCGAGCTCGAGCTCCTTGGCCTGGAGCTCTTCTTCGTCGATGTCGTCCTCGTCGATTTCCGTCGCTTCCACGTCCGTCTCGTCGTCCTCGTCCTCTTCCTTGGGCTTGGATTTGAGCGGAGCTGCGGCAACGGGACCCTGGTCATCCAGCGTGGCCGGATCGAAGCTGTTCTTGCAGATCGGGCACACGGCCGGATTGTTGTTCAGGTCGTAGAATTTCGCCTCGCATTCGGGGCAGGCGCGCTTGGTGCCGAGCTTTTCGGCGCGCTTTTCTTTTTTGGTCTTGGCAGCCATGTCGGGGCCTTCAGCTAAAGGGGGGCTTGCAGTGGGCGCTAAGCGGGATTACCCGCGCGTCCGGTGATTGACGCAGCCCTTTAGCCGCGCGCGCCCCGCTGTCAACAGACGCACAATGCGCCTTTGCAGCCATTAATGCAGGACGTCCCCGTGAGCAGCCTCAAACCCGTCACCTCCCGCCGCTCCGGCCCGTTGACGGGCGCTATCCGCGCGCCCGGCGACAAGTCGATCAGCCACCGCGCCATCATGCTGGGCGGCATGGCGGACGGGGTGACCACGGTGAGCGGCCTGCTGGAGGGCGCGGACATCATGAGCACGGTCGAAGCGGTGCGGAAGCTGGGCAGCAAAGCCGCGCGCACGGGCGAGGGTCAATGGGAGGTCGAGGGCGCGGTCTGGGAAGGCTCCGCATCGGTCGATTGCGGCAATGCGGGGACCGGTGTGCGCCTGCTGATGGGCGCCGTGGCGGGCTACGACATGGAGGTCAGCTTCACGGGCGACGAAAGCTTGCGCTCGCGCCCCATGCGCCGGATCACCGACCCGTTGCAGATGATGGGAGTAGACGTTGTCGATGAGAATGACGGCCGCCTGCCCATGACCATAAAGGCCAATCCGGACATAAATGGCATCACTTACGAGACGCCCAAAGCATCCGCGCAGATCAAGTCCGCCGTGCTGCTGGCGGGACTGCGCGCGAGGGGCCGCACTTGCGTGATCGAGAAACCGTCTCGCGACCACACGGAACGGATGCTCACTGCCATGGGCCGCACGGTCACGACCGAAGAACTGCCCGATGGCCGCCGCAAGGTCTGGCTCGACGGCTCCAAGGACCGGCTCACCGCCACTCATATCGACGTGCCGGGCGATCCCAGCTCCGCCGCCTTCGCCGTGGTCGCGGCGCTGATCACGCCCGGCTCGGATGTCGTGGTCGAGGGTGTCATGCTCAATCCGCGCCGGGACGCGGTCTATGACGCGCTCCGGGCCATGGGCGGGGACGTTGCGTTTGAGAACGCGCGCAACGTCGGCGGTGGAGAGCGCGTGGCCGACATCCGCGCGCGCCACTCCCGACTGACCGGCATCACTGTGGACCCGAGCCGCGCCGCCGACATGATCGACGAATATCCGATCCTCGCTGTCGCCGCGGCCTGCGCGTCGGGCACGACGCATATGAACGGCATCGGCGAGTTGCGCGTGAAGGAGAGCGACCGCATCGCCGCGACCGCCGCCCTGCTGTCCGGCAACGGCGTACGCGTGGAGGAACGCGAGGACGGACTGTCCGTGACGGGCGGCGCAGTCGAGGGAGGCGCATCTGTGACCACACACCACGATCACCGCATCGCCATGAGCGCGCTGGTGCTGGGGCTGGTGTCCGAGCGCGGCGTGTCCATCGACGACGCCTCCATGATCGCGACCAGCTATCCCGACTTCTTCGATCACATGAGCGCGCTCGGCGCGGGGATGGAACAATGAAGACCCCTCTGACCATCGCCGTTGACGGCACATTCGCCTCGGGCAAGGGCACGCTGTCGCGGCGCCTGGCGGCCCACTACGGCATCACCCATCTGGATACAGGCAAGCTCTACCGCGCCACGGCGCGGGACTGCCTGGCGGCGGGGGTGGCGCTGGACGACGCGGATGCGGCAGCCAAGATCGCGGGCGCGATCGATCCCGAAACATTGACCGACCCGGGACTGAAGGCCGGACCCGTCGGCCAGGCCGCGTCCAAGGTCTCCGTGCATCCGCCCGTGCGCGCCGCACTGCTGGCGTTCCAGCGCGACTTCCCGGCCAAGGTCGGCGGGGCGGTGCTGGACGGACGCGACATCGGGACGGTCGTCTGCCCCGACGCCCATGCCAAGATCTTCGTCAATGCGGATGCGCGCGTGCGGGCCGAGCGGCGGGCCATGGAACTGCAGGGATATGGCGAGGACGTGACAGTGGAGAGCGTGCTGGCGGACCTGCGCGAGCGCGACGACCGCGACATGAACCGGGCCATCGCGCCTCTCAAACCCGCGTGCGATGCGCACTTGCTGGATACGTCCGCGCTCTCTATAGACGCGGCCACCAGCCGGGCGATCGAGATCATCGACGCCGTGCTGGCCGCGAAAGCGCCGACCTAGACCTCCGGCCCCTCCAAGGCCGTGCTACTTTAAGCCCCTTCGTTATCGTCAACCCGCCCCGAGAATGGCTCGGGGTAGTCCGCGGATTCGATTCCACGGCAAGACCATTTGGACCCCATT
>JAHDEU010000005.1:18520-20377 GCA_020628635.1 Hellea sp.
TGGCTCGGGGTAGTCCGCGGATTCGATTCCACGGCAAGACCATTTGGACCCCATTCCCATGATGATGGAAGACAGTTTCAACCCCAGCACCGATGACTTCGCCGCGATGTTCGAAGCATCCGTGGAAGCCTCGCCCATGCGCGAAGGCAAAGTCGTCGAAGGCATTGTGACGGCGATCGAAAAAGATTTCGCCGTGATCGACGTCGGCCTGAAAACCGAAGGCCGCGTGGAAATGCGCGAATTCTACGAGCCCGGAAAAGAGGAGACCATCAGTGTCGGCGACACCGTCGAGGTCTATCTCGAGCGGATCGAAAACGCCCTCGGCCAGGCCGTCCTGTCGCGCGACAAGGCGCGCCGCGAGGAGAGCTGGGTCAAGATGAGCGCCTTCTACGAGAAGGAAGAGCCCGTCAAAGGCACCATCGTCGGCCGCGTCAAGGGCGGCTTCACCGTCGATCTCGGCGGCATCAATGCCTTCCTGCCCGGCTCCCAGGTCGACATCCGCCCCGTGCGCGACATCGGCCCGCTGATGAACACCGAGCAGCCCTTCCAGATCCTGAAGATGGACCGCGCCCGCGGCAACATCGTGGTGTCGCGCCGCGCCATCCTCGAAGAGAGCCGCGCCGAACAGCGCGCCGAGCTGGTCTCCCAGCTGCAAGAGGGCGAAGTGCGCGAAGGCGTGGTCAAGAACATCACCGATTACGGTGCGTTCGTGGACCTCGGCGGCATCGACGGCCTGCTGCACGTCACCGACATGAGCTGGCGCCGGGTCTCGCACCCAAGCCAGGTGCTGAATGTCGGCGACACGGTCCAGGTCAAGGTCATCCGCATCAATCCTGAAACCCAGCGCATCAGCCTCGGCATGAAGCAGCTGCAGGAAGATCCGTGGAACGCAGCCGCCGCCAAATACGTGCCCGGCACGCGCCACACGGGCCGCGTCACCAACATCGCGGACTACGGTGCATTCATCGAGCTGGAAGAGGGCGTCGAAGGCCTCGTCCACGTGTCCGAGATGTCCTGGACCAAGAAGAACGTGCACCCCGGCAAGATCGTCAGCACGAGCCAGGAAGTCGAAGTCGAAGTGCTCGACGTCGATCAGGAAAAGCGCCGCATCAGCCTCGGCCTCAAGCAGGTCGAGAGCAATCCGTGGGACACCTTCACGGACCGCTTCCCGGTCGGCTCCACCATCACGGGCGAAGTCAAGTCGGTCACCGAATTCGGTCTGTTCATCGGACTGGAAGACGACATCGACGGCATGGCACACCTGTCCGACCTGTCCTGGGAAAAGTCCGGCGAGGAAGCCCTCAAGGACTACAACAAGGGCGACACGGTCGAGGCCAAGATCCTCGAAGTGGACGTGGAGAAGGAGCGCATCTCGCTCGGCATCAAACAGGTCGGTCGCGACACCATGCCCGCAGGCGCCAAGACGTTCGGCAAGAACGACGTCGTCACCTGCACGGTCACCAATGTGCAGCCCGCCGGTCTGGACGTCACCTTCGGCGAGGACGACGCACCCGTGTCGGCCTTCATCCGCAAGGGCGATCTGTCCCGCGACCGTTCCGAGCAGCGCCCCGAGCGCTTCGCCGTCGGCGACAAGGTCGACGCGCTGATCACGCGGGTCGACCGCAAGACGCGCCAATATGGCCTGTCGATCAAGGCGCTGGAAATCCGCTCCGAGAAGGAAGCGGTGGCACAGTATGGCTCGTCCGATTCGGGTGCGTCGCTGGGCGACATCCTCGGCGCGGCGCTCAAGGGCGAGTAGCCGACGCTACGCGCAGCACCGCAATGCGGAGCTGACGGCACCCTGGTGGTGCCGCCTCGATCCAATGACAACACACCCCGCCCGGTCCTCCGGGCGGG
>JAHDEU010000006.1:0-16907 GCA_020628635.1 Hellea sp.
CAAGCCGGCGAGAGGCGAGTATTTATAAGATTTCGCCTCAGGCCGACTTGATCGGCCTGCCCATGGCCCGATCTAGCGTGATGCATCCACGGTTCAGAAGCGCGTTGAGCCCACATCTGGCAGGTTTTGCGGAGCTACATCCATCCCCGCCGTAGCTCGCCCATCTCGCCACCTACCCCAAATGCGCCCTTCCACACCCCACTCCCATCGCCGCTTGCGTTCGCGCAACTTGCGCGCGACCATGGCGGCATGACTGTTTCTCGCCTGGTTCTCTCCCTCTCCCTGTCCGTATCCGCCCTGCTGTTTGCCGCCGTCGTGCCATCGGCCCACGCGCAAGGCGCCGACGGGCAGGCGGTCTCCGCCGCCGAACTCGACACGCTGCGCGCCAAAGCCGATGCGGGCGACGCGGATGCGCAGCTGAGCCTCGGCGTGCGCTACCGCAACGGCGACGGGGTGGAGGAGGACCGCGAGCGCTCGGCCCACTACTACGGGCTGAGCGCCGCTCAGGGCGATCCGCGCGCCATGGCCTATTACGGCGACGTGTTGTGGGACGGCGACGGCGTGGAGCAGGACCGCGCGAGAGCCGTCGAGATGTTCCGCCGCTCGGCCGAAGCGGGCTTTGCCTATGGCCAGTTCTCCTACGGGCTTATGCTGGAGAACGGGCATCACGTGGAGGCCGATCTCGCGGCGGCCACGCAGCAATACAGGCGCGGCGCGGAGCAGGGGCATGCGGCGTCGCAGCGCGCTCTGGCCAATGTATTGAGCCGGGACGAGGCCGATGAAGACGCGCTGGTGGAGGCGGTCCGGTTCTACCGCCTGGCGGCCGAGCAGGGCGATGCGCGCGCGCAGAACTCGCTGGGCTATCATCATGATCTGGGCCTCGGCGTGGACAAGGACGAGGCGGAGGCCATGCGCTGGTACCGGCTGGCCGCGGAGAACGGGAATTCGGACGCGCAGAACAATGTCGGCTACAACTACCGCTACGGCATCGCGGTCGAGGCCGATCTCGCCGAGGCGGCGCGCTGGTACAAGCTGGCAGCCGATCAGGGAGAAGCGCTGGCCCAGTTCAATCTCGGGCAGATGTATGACGAGGGCCTGGGCGTGGAGCAGAACGATGCGGAAGCCGTGCGCCTCTACCGTCTGGCCGCCGATCAGGGCGATGCGGACGCGCAAAACAATCTCGGCGTCGCCTATGACAACGGGGTCGGCGTCGCGATCGACAAGACCGAAGCCGTGCGTCTCTACCGCCTCGCCGCCGAGGGCGGAAACATGGTCGGCATGTATAATTACGGGGCCAGCCTGGATATGGGCGACGGCGTCCCGGAAGACGATCGGGAGGCCGTGATCTGGTACCGCCGGTCGGCGCAAATGGGCTACGGGCTCGCGCAGAACGATCTCGGCGTGATGTATCTCGAAGGCACCGGCGTGCGCCGCAATCCCATGCAGGCCTATAAGTGGTACTTGATCGCCGCCGAACAGGAGGCGGGCCACAGCGTGGCCAACCGCGACGCGGTCAAGACGCAACTCACCCAATGGCAACGCGGCAAGGCGGAAAAGCTCGCCGCCGCCTGCATGGCGTCAGACTTCCAAGACTGCGATTAAGGGGAAGGACTGCGACTAGCCGCGCAGGGTGAACTGCGCGGACAGGCGGCCATTGGCGTCGCTGCTGACCACGGCGCGGTCGAGCTGGGCGGTGGTCGTTTGCAGCAGGGTCTCGAACAGGGCGTAGAGCGCTTGCGTCGGCGCGTCGTCGATCCACACGGAGAACTCGCCCTCCTCGCCGGGCTGGATGCGCGAGATCTGGATGCCCTGGTCGCGGGCGGCCTGCAGCAGGGCGGAGCGCGTGAAGGGCTGGCGGGCGGCACTGGACGCGGGCGCGGCGCGCGCGAGCAGGGCCTGCTCGGTCTTGGCGGAGCGCAGGGCGTCGGCGGCCGCGTCGCGCGCGTCCAGCACGGGCAGGATGAGCGCGAAGACGAGGAGCAGCAGGGCCACCAGCGCGCCCAGCACGCCAAGCAGCGCACGCTCGCGCGGAACCAGACCGTCCCACCAGCTGCGGACCGCGCCCATCAGCTCGCGCCCTCGATGGCCAGCGCGGCATCGCCGATGAAGCGGCCATTCTGCTCGCGCACGCCGCCGGTCGTGAACTGCACGCCGGGGAGCGACGCGAAGCTTGCCTCCAGCGCGGTGGCGGCGTCGAAATCGGGATAGACCAGCCGCAGGCGCAGCACGCCGTCGCGCGCTTCCCAGGACAGGCGCTCGACCTCGATGGCGGGATGGGCGGAGGCGGCGGTGAACAGCGCCTGGCTGAGCTGCAGGAAGCGCGCGTCATCCGCCGCGCCGCTCGGCAGCTGTGCCGGGCTGGCGGGCGCGGGCTGGCCGGTGCGGGTCTCGTAGAGCGCGCGGGCGTCGGCGCGGATCGTGTCGGCCTGGGCCTGCACAGCGCGGGCGTCCGACAGCGCGAGGCCGAGCGACAGTCCGGCGCAGGCGAGGGCGGTGGCCGCGACCGCGCTCCAGCGGCCCAGCGAAAGCTTGGCGCGGCGGCGATAGGGTCCGGACCGCAGGTCGAGCGTGTCGCCGGAGTCCAGCCGCGCGAACACGGCGTCGCGCAAGGTGTCGTCGGCCAGGGGCGCGGGCCGCACCTCGCTCCAGTCGGCATCCACAGCATAACCCATCGGGCCGGGAAACACGACGCGGTCCAGCAGGGCGACGGGTTCCTCGCCCAGCCCTTGGAGCGCGTCGAAGTCGGCGACCACGCGCACCGGACCCAAGGCGGTGGCGGCCTCCATCACCTCCGGCGCAACAGCCAGCGTGGCAGCGGGGCTTCCGGGGCCGAGCACGATGTGGAGCTCGGACGGGTCCGTGGAGAGCTGGTCCTCCTGCGCGAAGCGCGCGGCCGCGAGCCGGTCGGCGGATTTGAGCTTGCCGGGCAGTTCGGTCTGAAACGCGCGCACGTCCTGGCCGGGCAGCACGACGGTGAGCGGGCCGGACGCGCCGAGAGCCTCGACGGCTCCGCGCACGGCCTCGCCCGCGCGGCGCAGCAGCAGCGCCTCGCCGCCGGGCTGGCTGGGCAGAAACAGCACGGTGTCGGTCACGGCAGCCCTCCCAAGCTCGCGGTGTCACGGGTCACGATCGGCCGGAAGGTCTCCCGGCCCCAATCGCGGTAGGATAGGCGCGGACGGTTAACGTCCAATCCCTCGAAAGCAAAGCGCCGCGCGCGGGTGATCTGCCCGAAACTCACCAGCGCCTCGATCTCCACCCGGTCTGGGGCGAAGACGATCGCGTCCGGGTTCAACTCCGGGCGCGGCTCGGACAGGGCGGGTGCGGACAGCAGCGTGTCGCGCTGGCCATAGCCGGATGCCGGGCGGTTCTCGATCAGGCTCACCGCGTCGCGGAGCGCATTGTCCCCGCCGATGATCGCGCCCAGCACGGGCGCGTGGCGGGGCTCGGCGGTCTCGATATTGAACCGCGTCGGCAGCTGCAGCGTGCCGATGCAGACATGCGGGCGCAGCGCCTGGAACATCGCTTCCGTCATGCCGTCGAGCGCGCGCAGCTCCGACTCGGATACCATCAGCGCATTGGCCGTGCGGTGGGGCAGGGGGCGGGAGAGATAGACGCCGTCTTCCGCGCCGCCCGGCAGGCTCACGCTGTCCGCATCCGACCAGTCGGTCGCCACCGCCGCCATGCGTTCGCCCAGAAAGCGGTCGTTCCACACGATCCCCATCAGGCGGCCGAGCTGTTCGGTGGCCTGCGCATTGGCCCGCCCGCCCGCATCGGCGAGGTCCGAGAGACGAAAGCAATGGGTGCCGTCGCGCATGACGGCCGTGATGGCACCGTTCTCGAAAGGCAGCACGATGGGCTCGGCCGTGGTGAGCAGGCGGTTGATCTGCGGGCCTTCCAGGTCTGCGAGCTGGTCGATCTGGTAGCGGGCGAACTGTTCGGCCCCGTCCGCATAGAGGTCGGCTTGGGCCATGTCGCGGGCGGTCGTCGCGCGCTCGACGGACAGGCGCAGCGTGGCGAGCAGGGCGATGGCGACCGCACTCATCAGGCTCAGCACCAGCAGGGTGGCGAGCAGGACCGTGCCGTCCTCATCTGTCGTGCGCTCAACCAAGGGACGGCACTCGGAAGAGATGGCGCGTCGTGGTCCCGTCGGCGTGGGAAAGCTCCACGTCGATCGCGACAGACTGCCCGCCCTGCTGCTGTGCGATCTCGGCTGCGCGGTGCGGGGCGAAGAAATTGGGGTCGGTCGCGGTGAGGCGGCGCGCGCTTGGAAAGACCAGCTCGACCCGCATCGCGTCCACGCCGTCCAGCACGACGCGGTCGCGCGGCGGCTCGACCAATGCGGGGTTCTCATGCGGCAGGAAGGCGCGGATCAGTTGCCCGTTCTCCACGCGCCACTCCACGCGCTGCAGGTCGCCCCGCGCCGCGTCCCCGCCCGGATTGGGCCGCGCGCGACGGGTCAGCGGCAGCGTGCCGGGCGTGTAGGTGACAGACTGCGTGCGGAGCATGCCGCCCAGCCCGTCGCGGTTCGGGCGCGGCGTGATCGCGGCGACATCGTCCGCCATCAGCCGGCGCATGGCGACCAGCGGCGCGATCTCGGACAGCCGCGCCTCGGACCGCTCCCGCGCGTCCAAGGTCGCCGACAGCGCGATGAACCCCGCCACGCTGATCAGCGAGAAGATGAACAGCGAGACCAGCACTTCGACCAGGGTGAAGCCGCTCTCCGATGTCGCATGGGCGCTCACTGAGGCTCGTCCTCGGTCACGTCGTCCGCCGGACGGCGCGGCTCGCGCGGCGGCTGCTCGCGGCGGAAGGCGCGACGGCTGGCGACCACAGTCTCGGACCCTTCCTGGCGCACGGTGACGTTGACCTCGAAAAAGCGCGGCAGCTCGGTCTGGGTGGTGACGGTCTGCGTGGAGAAGCGGATGCCGCCGCTCGTGGCCGCGGCGTCCACGCTCACCTCGCGGATGGGCTCCAGCCCGGCGATGACCACGGCATTGTCGGCGACGAACCCCGCATGGGTGCGCAGCTCCAGCTGCGACGTGCCGCGCACGGCGAGGGTGGCGGCGCGTTGCAGGCCGATGATGGCGACGCTGAAAATGGCGAGGCTGACCAGCACCTCGACCAGGGTGAAACCGTTCTCGCGCGCGCTCACCGCTCCACCTCGCGCGTGAACCGTCCGCGTGCGTCGGGCGACAGCACATAGGTCGCGTCCGGCCCCCGCATGGAAACCACCAGCTCCGGCACGTCTCCGTAAGGCTCGAACCGGTAGGCGGGCGTTGCGTCCTCCGTCAGCTTGACCCGCACGTCTCCAGCTCGGACCTCCACGCGCGCATCCTCCGGCCAGGGCAGCGCGGCCCGCTCCACCCACTGCACGCCGTCATGGGCGTAGAGCGACAGGCCGTCTGTCGAAGCCCCCAGCGCGCGGATCTCGCCCGCCAGCGCGGCATCGTCGAAGCTGCAGCTGCGCGGCCATGCGCGCCGTGTCGCGGTCGGTGCGCGTGGGGCCGTCAGGGCGGCTCGCGATGACGGCGCCGACCATGAGGCTCATAATGGCGAGCACGGTCAGCAGCTCGACCAGCGAGAAGCCGGAGTCGTTGCTTATGTCAGAGCTGCCAATTGCCAATGTCGGCGTCCTGGCCTTCCCCGCCCTCGCGGCCATCCGCGCCGTAGGACAGGATATCGTAGGCCCCGTTCTGGCCCGGATTGCGGTAGATATAGGGGTTGCCCCACGGGTCGTTCTGGATGCGGCGGACATAGCCTTCGGCTGGAAACTTGGCCGCGTCCACGCCGGACGGCGCTTCGACCAGCGCGTTCAGCCCGTCCTGTTCCTCGGGCAAGCGAAAATGGTCCAGCCGGTAGAGGCCCAGCGCGGTCTCGAACTGCGCAATGTCGGAGCGGGCCTTGGTGATGTTGGCATCGCCCAGCCGCGGCAGCACGGCCAGCGCCACTCCGCCCGCCAGCAGGCCGATGATCGCCATGGTGACCAGAACTTCGGTCAGGGTGAAACCGGCCTCAAGGTCATAGCCGCGTTCGTCTTCGTCTCTCGTTTCAGGCACTTGCGTCTCCATCAGAAGGACAGCGTGTTGAGCTGCAATATGGGCAGGAAGATAGCGGCTGCGATGAGCAGCACAATCCCGCCCAGCAGGATGATGATCAGCGGCTCCAAGAGGCTGAGGAACACGCCCGTCGCCGCCTCGAACTCGCCCTCCAGATAGTCGGCGGATTTGGCGAACATGGTGCCTGTGTCGCCCGCCCGCTCGCCGCCCAGCACCATCTGCACGACGAGAGGCGGGAAGACGCCCGTGGCCTTCAGCGCGGCCGAAATCGCCGTGCCCTCGCGCACCCGCGCCGCCGCATCGCCGACGGCTGCGTTCATCACGGAGTTCGACAGGGTGTGGCGCGCGGTCTCCATGGCGGACAGCGCGGGCGTTCCGGCATCGATCAGCCCGGCAATGGTGCGCGAAAACCGCGCCGCTTCGAGATTGCGGATGATGCGCCCCAGCACGGGCAGGCGCAGCTTGAACCCGTCCCAGGCCGCGCGCCCCGGACCGCGACGCCAGACGTGGAAGGCGGCATAGAGCACGGCCAGCCCGATCAGCAGAAATAGCCCGTTGGCCTTCAGGAAATCGGAGGCGGCGATGGTGGCGCGGGTCAGGGCGGGCAACTCCTCGCCCAAGACAGTGAACTGCTCGGCCACCTTGGGCACGACCAGGGTGAGCAGGATCACGGTCACGATCAGCGCGACCACCATCAGCAGAACCGGATAGACCACCGCGCCCAGCACCTTGCGGCGGATGGCGTCGCTGGCCTCCATGTCGTCGGCGCGGCGCTCCAGGACCGGCCCGAGCTGTCCCGACGTTTCGCCCGCCGCCGTCACGGCCGTGAAGAGCGGGTCGAACACTTTAGGGTGGCCCGCCAGTGCTTCGGAAAGCCGCGCGCCCTCCATGACGCGGGACCTTGCGTCCAGCAACACGCCGCGCAGGCGGGAGCGCTCGAACTGCAGCGCGGTGATGCGCAAGGCTTCCTCCACGGGCGTGGCTGCGCTGATGAGAATGGAGAGCTGGCGTGCTGCGCGGGTGATGTGCGCGCGCTTGATGCGGGACTTGCCCGCAGCCTCATCGCTGTCCTTTGCCTTGCCCTGGCGGGACGCGCGCATCTCCACCGGCGTCAGCCTGCGCGCCCGCAGCTGGTCCCGAGCCGCCCGCGCCGACTCCGCCATCAGCGTGCCCGTGCGGCGCGTCCCGGCGCTGTCGATGGCGGCGTAGTCGAAGGCTTCCATGGGTTAGTGCGTAGTCGGTAGTAAGTAGTGAGTAGGGGGCGTCAGGGCGTGAGGCGGGCGTGATTGCGCAGCAGCATCGCGTGAGGCGATGCTGGAGATTGTGCGCAATGCTGTCGAGTCTCGAAAACTACTCACTATTCACTACTCACTCATCCTTCATCCGTCCGGCACACCCGCAGGACCTCATCGCGCGAGGTAAGACCCGCTGCTACCTTCTCCGCGCCGTCCGCGAGCAGGGTCTGGCGCGCCGCAAAGGCGACGGCCGACATCTGGCTTTCCGTCGCGCCGTCATGGATCATGGTGCGGAGTTGCTCGGTCATGGGCACGATCTCGTAAAGCCCGAGGCGGCCGACATAGCCGACGCCGGAGCAGGCCGGGCAGCCCTTGGGGCGGTAGAAGGTGTGGCCCGCGTCGGCCAGCCCCAATTCGGCGAGTTCCACGGCGGGCGGAGAGTAGGGCTCCTTGCACGCCTCGCAGAGCTTGCGGACCAGGCGCTGCGCGACCAGCGCGGTCAGGGTGGAGGAGAGCAGGAACGGCTCCACCCCCATGTCGCGCAGGCGGGCCACGCTGGCCACGGCCGAATTGGTGTGAACGGTCGAGAGCACGAGATGGCCCGTCAGCGCGGCCTGCACGGCGATCTCCGCCGTTTCGGGATCGCGGATCTCGCCGACCATGACCACGTCCGGGTCCTGACGCAGGATGGCGCGAAGCCCGGCCGCGAAGCTCATGCCGACGGCCGTGTTGACCTGCGTTTGCCCGATGCCGTCCAGCGCATATTCCACCGGGTCCTCGACGGTCAGGATGTTGCGCGATCCGTCATTAAGCCGCGACAGCGCGGCATAGAGCGAGGTCGTCTTGCCCGATCCCGTCGGACCCGTGACCAGAATGATGCCGTTGGGCCGGGACAGCGCGCTCGCAAAACCGTCGAGCACGTCCGAATCCATGCCGAGTTCTTCCAGCGCCATGCGCTGCGTGTCCTTCTCCAGAATCCGCATCACCACACGTTCGCCGTGGCGCGACGGCAGGGTGGAAACGCGCAGATCGATCCGGCGCTCGCCCAGGTTCAGCGAGAAGCGGCCGTCCTGCGGTACGCGCTTCTGCGCAATGTCGAGGCGGCTCATCACCTTGACGCGCGACGTCAGCGCAGGCGCGAGACGTGCGGGCAGGGACAGGGCCTCGGACAGCGTGCCGTCGATGCGGAAGCGCACGGATAGCCGCTGCTCGTATGGCTCGATATGGATATCGGATGCGCGCGCGCGGATCGCTTCCTGCAGCACGCCGTTGATCAGGCGGATGATCGGCGCGTCGTCTGAGCTGTCCAGGAGGTCCGACGTGCGCGGCAGGCCGTCGGCGAGGGCAGACAGGTCCTGAGGCGCACCCAGCGCGTCCTCCGAAGCGCCTGCCAGATCGGCCTGCGCGTAAGTCGCGGACAGGCGCTGCTCGAACGCTTCGGGCGTGAGCACTTCGCGGCTCACAGACCGCCCCACCGCGCGGCGGGCCTCCAGCAAGGCGGGCAACGGCGCGCTCTGCTTGTGCGCGATCACCACGCCGGACTCGGATTCGAGCGCGAGCACACCGTGCTGGCGGGCGAACGCATAGGAGAGAACGGGGCGGCTCATGGGAGCCCTATAGCGCGTCTTGGGTCACTGGACACTTAAGTTTCGTTCGGGGTTGAGGTGCGCTAGGCAGGGCCGTCCGTCCCCTCGCCACAAGGCCTGCCCGTGAGTCTGCAATCCGCCCACGCCGCCTATCAGGCCGGACGTCTCGATGAGGCGGAGGCACAGCTCGCGCCCCTGCTGCAGTCGGCGTCCGCCAGCCGCGCCGAACGCGCCGTCGCGCAGCAGCTCGGCGCGATGATCGCCACGCGCAGAGGCGACCACATGACGGCCCTGCAGCGCATCCAGCAGGCCCTGCAGCATCCCGCCAACCCAGCCGAACGTCTCAACACCCAAGGCAATATCCTGCGCGCGCTGGGCTTTGACGTGCAGGCGGAGCAGTCCTTCGCCGCCGCCCTGCAGGCGCAGCCCGACTACGACGCGGCCCGGTTCAATCTCGCGCGGCTGCGGCTGGACGGCTCGCAATACCGCGAGGCCGCGCAGGCATTCACGCAGCTGACCGGGCGCGCGCCGGACAACGCCAATGCGTGGCGCGGGCGCATCGAAGCGCTGCTCGAGAGCCAGCAGCTGGACGCGGCCGACGCAGCCATCGGTGATGCGCCTCTGCCGGAGGGCGAGCTCGGTCAGTACCGCGCGCGGCTGGCGTTCAACCGCGGCGACCTCGACGCTACTGTGAGACTCGCCCGAGCGAACATCCCGGACGCCTCACAGGGCGGTGCGTCCCTGTCACTGGCACTGCAGATCCTGCGCATGACGGGGCGCTGGGGCGAGGCGGAAGAGCTCATTACCGAGACGCTGTCCCGCCACCCCGGCCGCCCGGACCTGTGGGCGGCGGGCTTGCGCGGGCTGGTTCGGTCGGGCGACCACCGCGCGGCCGCGGCCATGCTCGGCCAGGCGCCGGACGGAATGGAGATCGCGCTGGTGCGAGTCGAGTTGCTGATCGAGCAGGAGCGCTTCTCGGAGGCCGAAGAGGCGGCGATGGCCGCGCTGGGAACTGCGCCCGGACACGCGCCGATGATGCAGAATCTGTGCCGCGCTGCGCTCGGTGCGGGCCGTTACGCGACCGCGCAACAGGTCGCCGACCATGGCCTGCGGGCAGAGCCCAACAACCAGTTCTACTATGCCGTCAAGGCCACGGCTGGTCGCGCGCGCGGGCAGGATTACCGCTATTATTTCGACTACAGCCGCTTCGTGAAACCCTATGATCTGGGGCCGCCCGACGGCTGGGCGGACATGGCCGCGTTCAATGCGGACCTCAAGACCGAACTCGACGCGCTGCACGGTTTCCGCGACGCGCCGCTCGACCAGACCTTGCGGCTCGGCACGCAAACGGCGGCCGATCTGCGCTATGTGGACAGCCCGGCGATCCAAGCGTTTTTCAAGGCGGTCGATCCGGCGATTAAGAGCTATGTCGAGGAACTCGGCCGCGACCCGCGCCATGCTTTCTTGCGGCGCAACATGGGCGGCTACCGCATCCGCAGCGCGTGGAGCGTGCGGCTCGGCGCGGGCGGGCACCACGTCAACCACATCCACCCGCAAGGCTGGATCAGCTCGGCCTATTATGTCGACGTGCCGGACGCAAAAGGCAAGCAAGGCTGGATCCGCTTCGGCGAACCGCCCGCGCCGCTCAACGCGGCGCTGGGCCAATCGGCGGAGCTGGAGATCGAGCCGGTGGCCGGACGGCTGGTCCTGTTTCCCAGCTATCTGTGGCACGGCACCAACGCCATCACGGGAGACGCCACGCGGCTGACGCTGCCGATCGACATACTCCCGGCGGCGGGCTGAGCCCTACTGGAAACGCGTCCAGAAACCGGACAGCCATTGCGCTTTCTTGCCGAACACGGCGTCGGTGAAGGCGGAGGAGGCGGCGCGTTTCACCACTTCGGTGCGGGTCGGATAGGGGCTGATCATCGAGGTGATTGTGGAGAGCTTCGCGCCCGCCGCCATGGCGAGGGACACGGTGTTGATGATCTCGCCCGCCTGGCTGCCGAGACAGCTCGCGCCGATGATGCGGTTCTTGGTGTCGAGATAGAGCTTCAGCCCGCCCGCCGTGTCGCGTTCGGCGATTGAGCGGTCGTTCTCGTTGAACTCGAAATGCAGGGTGCGCGCGGATTCGGCGTGGCCCGCCCCGATCGCGCCGAGTTCGGGCTGGGTGTAGATGACGGCCGGCATGCGGGTCGTGGTGGCCTTGGCGAAGAAGCGCCCCAGCCCCGGCGGCATGAAATAGAGGTTCTTGATCAGTGCGCCCGCGTGGAAGCCCGCCGCATGTGTCAGCCCGCCCTTGCCGGCCGCGATGTCTCCGGCCGCATAGACGCGGGGGTTGGATGTGCGCAGGGCTTCGTCCGTGTCGATGCCCTTGCGGTCGTAGGCGACATTGGCGGCCTCGAGGTTCAGCGTCTCGACATTGGGCTGGCGTCCGGCGGCGACGAGGATGTGGGAGCCGGTGAGGTCGGGACCGTCTTCGAAAGACACGCGGATCTGGTCGCCGTCCTGGCTGACCTGCTTGGTCTTGGCGGGCGCGCGGAAATTCACGCCCTCCGTTTTCAGCGCCGCGATCAACTCGGCCGCGTGTTCGGGGTCCGAGCGGCCGAGCGGCTCGGCAATGTCGATGATCGTGACGTCCGAGCCCAGACGGCGGAAGCTCTGGCCCATCTCCAGCCCGATGGGGCCGGAGCCGATGATGAGCAGGTGCTCGGGCAGCTCTGCGACCCGGAAGATCGAATTGTTGGTCAGATAGGGCACGTCGGCCAGCCCCGGAATGGGCGGCACGCCTGCGCGCGATCCGGCTGCGACGATGATGCGCTTGGCGCGCACGGTGTGGCTGCGGGACTGGACCGTGCGTTCGTCGACAAACCTAGCGTCTTCGGTGATCACATCGACGCCGAACCCCTCATAGCGCTCGACCGAGTCCACCGGCGCGATCTGGTCGATGACGCCCTGGATATGCGCCTTGACCGCGTCCCAATCGACGTCCGCTTTCGTCGGCGCGATGCCGAACTCCGCGCCGTGCGTGCGCGAATGGGCCATCTTGGCCGCCTTGATCAGCGCCTTGGACGGCACGCAGCCCGTGTTCAGGCAGTCCCCGCCCATGTCCTCGCGCTCGAACAGCACGACCGAGCGGCCCAGATGCGACGCACCGTAAGCCACTGAGAGGCCAGCGCTGCCCGCGCCGATGATGCAGAGATCGACGTCGTGGACGGTGCGGCTCACGGCCGGGGTGGTCTGCGGCAGTTCATCGGCGTCACTGTGCAGGTCTGTGTCGAGGGAGTCGAGGGTCATGGTGTCAGCTCCGGTCACGGCTGGGCAGCCGCGCTTTTCTTGAAGAAGCGCTTGTAGAGGGCGGGCATGAGCGCGACGGCAGCCAGCGCGAAAAAGGCGGGGATCAGATTGGCCGCCGCGCTGCTGACCAGCGCGCCGACGTCGACGCTCTCACCAGACTCGGCCGCGTCCAGCAGCGTGCCGCGCAGGCCGGCTCCGATCCAGGTATAGGCCAGCGTGCCGGGGATGATGCCGAACAGCGTGGTGATGAAGTAGTCGCGGAACTTCGCGCCCAGCACGGCCGGGGCGATGTTGACCACGGCGAAGGGAAAGACCGGGATCAGCCGCAGGGTGAACATGTAGGACAGGGCGTTTTCGTTGAAGCCTTTCTCCATCTTGCCCAGAAACGGTCCCGCGATGGATTTCAGCGCCGAGCCGATGGAGCTGCGCGCGGCGAGGAAGAGAATGCAAGCCCCGGCCGTCGCGCCGATCACGGTCGCGGGCGTGCCGACGGCCAGCCCGAACAGGAAGCCGCCCGAAATCGTCAGCGCGCTCGCCGGGACCATGAAGGCCGTCGCGGCGGCGTAGATCACGATGAAGGCCAGCAGCACGAGCAGGAAGTTCTCCTGCAGGAGCTTGTTCAGATAGACCGCGTTCTCGCCCAGCGCCGCCGGAGTCAGCTGGGTGTGCCAGCCTTGCGAGACGGCGAGCGCGAGCCCGGCGAGGATGATGTAGATCGGCCACAGGCGGATCCAGATCGGCTTGGTAGAGCCTTCGGACGCATCAGATGCGGCGCTCATATTGCTGAGTGTATCGGTCATGGTCCTATTTCGCCTGATTCAGGTCCCAATCGTAGTGAGATCCCTTGAACGGCTTGCCGGACTGCAGGGCCTGGAGCTTTTCGCCCGTCGCATAGGTCGCGAGATGCGCGCGTAGTTCGTCCTTGGAGCCGAAGTCGTCCGAATACCACTTGTATATCTTGGAGACCGACAGCGTGCGGCCATCATAGTCCAGCCCCCGGTCCGAATTGATATAGGCGCGGGCGGCGGCTCTTTTGTCCGCCTCCAGCGTGTCCGCGCTCCACAGCCGGTCCATCAGGTTGGGGCAGCCGATGGAGGCGCAATTGACCATGTAGTGGATATAGGGTGTGGGGTATTTCTCCCGCATCGTGCCGTGCTCGATGTCGTTCAGGCTCATCGCCTCACCCTCGACCGTGATCAGCTCGCGGTCCCAGGGTCCGGTGTTGAACGCACCGAACTGGCGGATCGACTTGATGGGGTATTCGTCCAGCACGACATCCAGCGTGACGGCATTGTAGAGATTGGCCCAATAGGCGAGCGCCTCAGATTCGCTGAAGGTGCTCGGCGTCAGCGCGGTCTGCTCCGCGATGAAGGCCTCGATGGCGCGGTGGTCCGCTGTGCCCGCCACGCCGGCATAGTCGAACAGGGTGATGCCGTCCGGGCCGGGCGTGATGTGGCGTGCCAGCACGTCGGCATAGGCGGCCGTTGCGCTGCTGGACATGCTGTCTTTGCTCATCTTGTCGCTCATGGATGTGCTCTCGGCCGAGGCGGGCGCGCAGGCGGCCAGGATGGCAGCGGTGGATAGCAGGAGGGTGCGGATCATGTTCGGTCTCTTCTTGCCGGTGGGTCCGGCGTCATGCGTTGTGTTGCGAGCCTGTTAGCCCGTTCGGTCCAGATTGGCTCTACACGGCTATTCACGATGCCGTGTGAGGCGGGTGTGAATGGCGGTTGAGCCTTATCGCAACGCATGGGCAGGGATGATGGGTTCCGTAAATCCACCCGACGTGCGAGTGCGCGACCCCGCTTGACGGCTCGCGGCTGTGGCATTACGGGCCGCATCTGAATTTTGCGCGGTCTGTATCCGCGCCAGACCATCAATAGAGCAATCCGATGAAACGCACTTTCCAGCCGTCCAATCTCGTTCGCGCCCGCCGCCACGGCTTCCGCGCGCGCATGGCGACCAAGAACGGCCGCGCCGTGCTGGCCCGCCGCCGCGCCAAGGGCCGCAAGAAGCTCTCCGCATAAGCGGACCTCACGCCTTGGCTGCTTCGGTGGCGAATGACACATCCAAGCTCGGGACGCTGACCAAGCGTTCCGAGTTTTTGTTTGTGCGCGACGGGGCCTACTCCGCCAAGGGGGCCGTCGTGATCCAGTGCCGCGCCAATCCGGCCCATGACACCATCCGCTACGGCGTCACGGCCACCAAACGCATCGGCAATGCGGTGATCCGCAACCGCGCCAAGCGCCGACTGCGGGTGGTGGCGCGGGAAGTGCTGCCCGAGCTCGGCCGTCCCGGCCACGACTATGTGCTGATCGCGCGCGACCGCACGCCGGTCCGCGACTGGTCCAAACTGCTGACGGACGCCCGCCGCGCCTTGCAAAGCGATGCGCTTTCGGGGCAAGGCGCGCCTTAACCAGACGCAAACCAATTTGCGGCTTAGCCGCCACTCCCATGCACTCGTAACAAAGCGACCCCTCCCATGGACGAACAGCGCCGTTTCATCCTTGCCATGGTCCTGTCGGGCCTGGTGTTCATGGCCTACTACTTCCTCGTCATGATCCCGACGCAGGAGGCCGCACGCGCCGACGCGCAGCTGGAGCTGGAGCGCGAGCAGGCGCAGGTCGTCCAGACCGCCCCCGCCGTCCCGCCCACGCGCGAGGAACTGACGCAGGCGGGTTCGGTTGGCGGAGCCGCCGTGCGCATCCCCATCGACGCGCCCGGCATTCGCGGCTCCATGCTGAGCACGGGTTCGCGCGTCGACGATGTAACGCTCAACGAATATGACAAGACGCTGGACCCAGAAGATGGCCAGGTCGAACTCCTCTCGCCCGTGGGCTCCGAACGCGCCGCCCTCGTGGCCGATAACTGGGTCCCGGCCGGAACGGGTCTGGGTCTGGAAACCAACTGGTCCGTTCTCAGCGGCGATCGCCTGACGCCGTCCACCCCCGTCATCCTGCAAACCACGGTCGCGGGCGTGACGGTCACCCGCACGCTAACGGTGGACGACAAGTTCCTGATCACCACCTCGGACAGCCTGACCAATACCGGCGCGCAGCCCGTCGCGCTGGAGCGCATCGGCGTGTCGCGCCAGATCGGCCTGCCGGACGACCTGACCAATTTCTTCATCATCCAGGAAGGCCCGATCTCGGTGCTGGACGACAGCTACCATGACGAGAAATACAAGAAGACCATCAAGAAGCAGTGGTCGGATACGGGCGAGGCGGGCTGGACGGGCCTCACCGACAAATACTGGCTGCAGGCCGCCATCGCGCCGCAGGGCTCCACCATCGAAGTCGATTTCGACCACCAGCTGATCAACGGCGTCGATGCGTGGGATGCGCGCTATTCCACCGGCGCGCTGACGCTCACCCCCGGCGCGACGATCGAATCTGTCGGCTACATCTTCGCCGGCGCCAAGGAACGCGACACGCTGCAGGCCTACCAGGATGCGGGCATCACCGGCATGACGCGCGCCATCGACTGGGGCGCGATGGGGCTGCTGGTGCGCCCGATCATGTGGCTTTTGTCCTGGCTCGGCAATCTGCTCGGCAATTTCGGCCTCGCCATCATCGGCCTGACCGTGGTCATCAAGCTGCTCATGTTCCCGCTGTTCAACAAGCAGTACAAGAGCCAGGCCAAGATGAAAAAGGTCATGCCCCAGGTCAAGAAACTCCAGGAGCGCTACAAGGACGACCGCATGAAGCTCCAGCAGGAGATGATGGCGCTCTACAAGCGCGAGGGCGCGAACCCGGCCGCCGGCTGCCTGCCCATGATCCCGACGATCTTCGTCTTCTTCGCGCTCTACAAGGCGGTGTTCATCGACATCGACCTGCGGCAGGAAGCCTTCTTCGGCTACATCCAGGACCTGTCGGTTCGCGAGTCGGTCAACGTGCTCAACCTGTTCGGCCTGCTGCCCTGGGACGCGCCGACGACGGGCCTGCTCTCCTTCCTCGCCATCGGCCCGCTCGGCATTCTCTACGGCGTCTCGATGAGCCTGATGTACACGCTCACGCCTCCGACAGGCGATCCGACCCAGGCGCGCATCTTCAAGCTGATGCCGTGGTTGTTCATGTTCATTCTCGCGGGCTTCCCGGCCGGGCTGCTGCTCTACTGGGTGTCCAACAACGTGCTGTCCTTTCTGCAGCAATGGTTCATCACGCGCCGCAACGGCGTGGACACGCCCGTCGATGCCTTCCTGCGCAAGATCACGGGCCGTCCCGATCCCGTTGATGCTGCCGAGTGACCGAACCCGCCTACAGTTCCGAGCAGATCGAGGACGGCCGCCTGCTGTTCGCGCGGCCGATCACCTTCATGAAATCGGCCGTGTCGCTGGACACGCTTCCGCCCATGGGCCCGCCGGAGGTCTGCTTTGCGGGCCGGTCCAATGTCGGCAAATCGACGCTGATCAACGCGCTGACCGGACAGCACGGCTTGGCGCGCGCTTCTAATACCCCCGGCCGCACGCAGGAGCTCAACTATTTCTACGCGGGCGACCACCTCTCCACGGCACGGCTCTTTCTCGTGGACCTGCCGGGCTATGGCTATGCGAAAGCCCCCAAACACAAGGTCGCGGCCTGGACCAAGCTGACCCGCGCCTTCCTGCGCGGGCGCGCCACGCTGCGGCGCGTGTTCGTGCTCATCGACTCGCGCCACGGCCTCAAACCCGTCGATCTGGAACTCATGGACATGCTGGACGAGGCGGCCGTGACCTACCAGCTCGTGCTGACCAAGAC
>JAHDEU010000006.1:17007-19753 GCA_020628635.1 Hellea sp.
CTGCCCTTCATCCAGCGCCATAGCGGCGCGACGGTCGTCGTGAAGTTCGGCGGCCACGCCATGAGCACGCCGGAGCTGACGGCCGAATTCGCCAAGGACATCGTGCTGCTGGCCCAGGTCGGCGTGCGCCCCGTCGTGGTCCATGGCGGCGGCCCGCAGATCGGGAGCATGCTGGAACGGCTGGGAATCGAGACGGTGTTCAGGGACGGCTTGCGGGTCTCCGACATGGAAACCGTGGGCGTTGCGGAAATGGTGCTGTCGGGTGCGATCAACAAGGCCATCGTGTCCGCCATCAACCGCGCAGGCGGCAAGGCGGTGGGGCTGTCGGGCAGGGATGCGAAGCTGATCACGGCCGCCCCTGCCGCAGAAGGGCTGGGCTTTACGGGCGTGCCGGTCGCGACGGACACATCCGTGGTGACGACGCTCTCCGAAGCCGGCTTCATTCCGGTCATATCGCCCATCAGCGCGGACCGCGACGGGCAAGGGTACAACATCAATGCCGACACGGCGGCCGGCACGCTGGCGGCGGCGCTGGGTGCGGCGCGGCTGCTGCTGATGACGGACGTGGCGGGCGTGCTGTCCAAGGACAAGACGCTGCTGTCCGATCTGTCGGTCGCGGACGTGCAGGGCCTGATCGCGGACGGCACGGCGCAAGGCGGCATGATCCCCAAGCTGCAGACCGCCATGGACGCGGTCTCGGGCGGCGTCGAAGCCGTGGTGATCATCGACGGCCGCCGCCCGCACGGCCTGCTGGTGGAGCTGTTCACCGATGACGGCGCGGGATCGCTCATCCATGCGTAGCTGGGCCATGCGTCGCGGGTCCTTGCGTCACTGGGCCGTCACGCTCTGCGCGCTGCTGGTGGCCGCGCCCGCCCATGCGCAGGACGCGCCGACGGAAGCACCTGCCGGCTCGCCCTCTGACACCGCCCAGCCCGACGCGACTCTCATCGGCCCGACGACCGAATGGCGCATCTGCAACGAGACCTCCTACGTCCTGCGCCTGTCATCGGCTTTCCTGCGCGGCGGGCGCATGGTGGCCAAGGGCTGGGACGAAGCCCTGCCCGGCACGTGCAACATCCAGATCACGCCCGTGGACAGCCCGCGCTTCCTGTTTGCCGAATCCGCCACGCTGCATCTGGGCGGCGTGCGCGAGTGGAAGGGCGAGACCAAGCTCTGCGTTGGCGAGGACGACTATGAGTCCGACGCGACCGAGGACTGCCGCCTGTCCAACCGCACGCCGCGCGGTTTCTTCGCCGTGCGCCCGGGAGAACCGGTCACAACCCTCGTCGAGCCCGACGATTTCGGACCCTTCAAGGCAGTCATCGCCGCCCAGCAGCGCCTGCTCCGGGACGCCGGCTATGACGTGTCGCGGATCGACGGGCTGACGGGCCGCAAGACATCCGCCATCATCCGGTCGTTCCGCAAGGATGCCGGGCTGGAGGCGACAGTCGATGGCGAGCCGCTGCTGCGCGCCATGATGGAGGCCGCGCGCGCCCGCCGCGACACGGTGGGGCTCGAAGTCTGCAATGAGGGCACGCAAACGGTCTGGTCGGCGGTGGCGACGCGCCGCGACGGCCAGTGGCGCTCGCGCGGCTGGTGGCGGTCCGATCCCGGTGCCTGCGCCCGCCCGCTCGACGTGCCGCTGCCCGGAACGGACGCCCATGTCTTTGCCGTGCAGAAGGGCGAGGACGGCGCGCCGGACCGCCGCCTGCGCACGGCATCCGCCAAACCCGCCCAGTTCTGCATCGCGGAGTCGCGCTTCGATGCCCGCGGCAATGAATTCTGCGCCGACAAGGGCTACGGCATCGGCTCCTTCCGCCCGGTCCCGACGGATGCGCCCGGCGCGCGGATGCGGCTGACGGATTCGGACTTCGCCGAAGAGAACCCACTTGGCCTCCGGTGATAGTGGGCCTGCGATGAGCGACACGCTCGACCTGTCTCACATAGACCTGTCTCACATAGACACCTGGATCTTCGATCTCGACAACACGCTCTACCGCGCCGACGTGTCCTTTTTCGCCGACATCGGGGAGAAGATGACAGCCTTCATCTCCCGCCATCTCGCCCTGCAGCCCGACGAGGCAAGGCTGCTGCAGGAAGAGTACTTCCACGACTACGGCGCGACGCTGTCCGGCCTCATGGATATCCACGGCATGGATCCGGCGCCGTTTCTGGACTATGTCCACGACGTCGACCTATCCGTGCTCACGCCCAATCCCGCCCTGCGCTCCGCGATCGAGGCGCTGCCCGGACGGCGCATCATCTTCACCAACGGCTCGCGCGGGCACTACCGCAATGTGGCAAGCCATCTCGGCCTGCTGGACCTGTTCGAGGGCGGGTTCGCGATCGAGGACATGCACTATGAGCCCAAGCCCAAGCGCCGCGCCTATGAGCGGTTCGTGGACGCGTACGACTTCGATCCGACCCGCGCGGTGTTCTTCGAGGACACGCGGCGGAACCTGGAGGTCGCCAAGGAGATGGGGATGACGACGGTGTGGATCACCGGGGATGATGCGTGGCCGGGGGCGGGCGATGCGGAAGGGGATTATGTGGACGCGGTGACCAGCGATCTCGCGGGATGGTTGGAGAGGGCGCGCTGAAGGCGGGGGTGATGTTGGGGAGATTACAGCCCCACGTTACGCTCCACATCCAAAGAGTTCGCCCTTCTCCCTAGAGGGAGAAGGTGGCCGACAGGCCGGATGAGGGTGTTCGGTGTTAGAGAGTCTCTCGGACATCCGACACCCTC
>JAHDEU010000007.1 GCA_020628635.1 Hellea sp.
AACGGCAATGACGACATCACGGCGGTCCGTGGCAATGACGAGTTGAATGGCGGTGCCGGCAATGACGACATTTCGGCGGGCGGCGGCACGAATATCGTGCGCACTGGCTCCGGCAGTGACGACATCATATTCGACGAGCGCGGTTCCCAAATTACGACGGTCACCGACTTCACGATAGGCGAAGACCGCATCGACGTTCGCGGGCTGAACGTCGCCGACTTCAACACTTTGCAGAACCGCCTGACACAGACCGAAGACGGCGTGCAGCTGCGCACGGTCTTCGAGGGCACGGAGGAGATCTTCCTGCTGCAGGGCGTGCAACTGGCCGATCTGTCGGAAAGCGACTTCCGTTTCAACACAAACGACGCATCGCTGACCGTCAACGGCACGCGCCGCAATGACGTGCTGTTTGGCGGCAATGGCGACGATGAGCTGAACGGCGCTGCGGGTAATGATTTCCTCCAGTCCGGCGCGGGCAGTGACGAGCTGAATGGCGGCGACGGCGACGACGTCCTGCAAGGCGGCGCGGGCACGGACACGCTCAATGGCGGTTCGGGCAACGACCAGGTCGATTACTCCAACAACGCCGTCGGCATCGTGGCCGATCTCGAAACCGGCGTCGTGACTGGAGGTGACGCGGACGGGGACGTGCTCGACAGCATCGAGGGTGTGCGGGGCACGGAGTTCGTCGATGTCATCACCGGCACGGACGAGGCCAATGCGATACGCGGCCTCGGCGGAGACGATGTCATCGATGCCAAGGACGGCGACAACACCATTGATGGCGGCGACGGCAATGATGTCATCACGGTCGGCAATGGCGACGGCACGCTGAACGGCGACGCGGGTGACGATGTCATCACCGCGGGTGACGGCGTCGGCACGATCTTCGGAAACTTCTCGGACGCATTTGGCGGAGAGGGCAATGACACCATCACGGTGGGAGCCTTCTACAACGTCACTGGCGGCGACGGAAACGACACCATAACCTACGCATCCGATGTCGAGGAAAACGGCCGCGTCACCTTTGACGGCGGCGCGGGCGACGACACGTTCAACATCGGCACCCTCAACGAAGTCTCGATCCTCGGCGGCGAAGGAACGGACATCGTGTCCGTCGACAGCGTGTCGAGGATCGCAGCGTCGCCCGCTTCTGGCGGCGGCATCGTGATCGAATTCGCCACACCTCCGCGGTTTGAACTCAACCAGACGCGCCAGGTGGTCGACGTCGAAATCCTGCGCATCGGGATCGGCGACGATGCACGGGACTATGCCATCGATCAGGACAATTTCTTCGCCACGGCCGAAAACGCTATCTTCACGGATGCGGGCGAAGTGATCCAGGTGCAGAATTTCTTCGGCCCGGCCTTTGTCGTGGCGGCGGGCGCAGGCGACGACTTCGCGATCGGGAGCGCGCGCGATGACCAGATCTTCGGCCAGGACGGCAATGACGTCATTCAGGGCTTTGCGGGCGACGACCAGCTCTTCGGCGACGACTTTTCGCCTATCCCGTCCAATACGATCGAGAGCCAGGTCTTCCGCGCCTATCAGGCCGTGTTCGACCGTGCGCCAGACGAAGGCGGGTTCAACGCCTTTGTCGCGGCGGTGCGCCTTGGCAATCTGACGCAGGAAGACGTCATCACCGACTTCGTCACCTCGCCGGAATTCACCTCGACCTATGGCGAGCTGACCAACCGCGAATTCGTGGAGCAGCTCTACCGCAACGTGCTGGACCGCGAGGGCGATGCGGCCGGCATCAACGCCTTCACCCAGGCGCTGGATGACGGCGCGACCCGCGCGGCCGTGGTGATCGACTTCGCCAACTCGCCCGAGTTCATTGCCAATACGCAGCTGTCGTCGGCAGCCTTTGCCAACACCGTGGTCATCAACCCGGTCGAGGGCGATGTGTACCGCGCCTATCAGGGCGTGTTCGGCCGCGACCCCGATCTGGGCGGCTTCGAGCTGTTCACCAGCGCGATCGCCATCGGCGTGCTCGACATCGAGGGCGTGGTCACGGACTTCGTGGGCAGCGAAGAGTTCCAGGACACCTATGGCAACCTGTCCAACACCAACTTCGTCGAACTGCTCTACGACAATGTCCTGCCGGGCAATGAGGACCCGGTCGGCCGGGCCGCATTCGTCGAGGCCCTTGACAGCGGCTCCCTCACACGTCCGCAGGTCGTCGTGCAGTTCATCCAGAGCTTCGAGTTCCGTCAGGCGACCGACGCGGCGGCGGAAGTCTTCGCGCGCAACATCTTCGACGCGGTCGGCAACGACATCCTCGATGGTGGCTTTGGCGACGACACGCTGTTCGGCGGCCGCGGCGACGACCTGTTCGTCACGGGCAACGGCGCGGACACGATTCTCGACTTCACCGTCGGAGAGGACCGCATCGATCTGACCTTCCTCGGCGAGGTCACGGACACATTCGCGGAGATCATGCTGGGTGCCACGCAGGAGGGTCTGAACACCCTGCTCGACTACGGCAATGGCAACACCGTGCTGCTCAACAATGTGACGCTGTCCGAGCTGACGGAAGCCGACTTCGTGCTGCCCCCGAGCGGCAGTGCGCAGGAAGCGCCCAAGGCCGAAGCCCCGCCCGTGGCCGAAGCCCCTGCAGCCGATGCGCTCGCGCCCTATGCCGGCGACGTCGCGGAATGGATGGTCGAGGACATGTTCCTCTAGGGCGTCCAGCCGCACACAACTCGCCTGCAAGGCAGCGCCGTGGCCGGACAGGCCGCGGCGCTTTTTCGTTTTTGCGTGATGCTTTGGATTGGCCGGGCGAAGCGATACAGCGCATGGATCCCATAATTTTGTCGCAGGGCAACAAATCTCCCTGATCGGCCGCGCGGCGTGGTGCCTGCCCCACATGACGCTTGCATCAGAACTTGCGTTGCGGTTAACCAAGGACACACCCCAACCGCCCTGCAGGGCGGACGGCGCTTGGGTTACCCTCTCGTTCGTGCATCCGCTTGGGCTGTTTCTGCTCGGAGGCGCATGTGAGCAACCCATTCCCCATCAACAGCCAGTCACCCGACCAATTTTTCAGGCTCGACCAGACCATCGATTGCACTTTGGATATTCGCTACTTCGGTGAATATGAAATGTCGTCCAACGCGCAGATCCTGCTGGACGACGACACGGTCGGCATCCGCATCACCGGCGGCACGGAACTCAACAACAGTGCCATGCTGGGCGGGACATCGACCCTGACCGTGGAGAACGGGGCGGTCATCAACGCCACCAACTCCGGGGTGCCTGGAGAGACGTTCGGCATCATCATGACCGACGGGATCGCCATTCTGAACATGGACGGCATTGTCGACACGGGCACGGGCATTGTGATCAGCGGGTCGACCCAGGCCGATCTTGATGCCGAGCACGAGATCACCATTGGCGTCAATGGCCGGATCAACGCCTCCGAGGGTGCGGCCCTGGACATCTCCGGTCCGCAGGGCGCGATCGTCCAGGTGGACGGCACGATCAGCACCGACGGCAATGTGCAAAACCAGTCCGCGGTCCTGCTGGATTCGGACGATATCGACTTCAGCCTGAGTTTGGACGGATCGATCACCAACGATCCATTCGGCAACAACGCCGGAACGCGGGGTATCCTGGTCAGAGGCGACGACGCGAACCTGAACATCGCCGGTCGCGTCGAGGCGGGCAACGAAGCCATCCGGGTGGATGGCGATCGGGCCTACATCGCGGTCTCCGGGCAGGTGAACAGCGACGTCTCCGGGCTCGCCCTGCGCGGGTCGGATCACACCGTCATCATCGACGGCAGCGTGACGTCCGCCGACGGCATCGGGATCGACGCGGTCACGAACAGCAGTGACATCGAGATCAACGGCAACGTGTCCGGCGCCTTCATCGGCATGGACCTGCGCGGCGGCGGCACGATCGACGACGACAGCGGAGCCAATTTCGTCATCACCTTCGACGCCGCGATTTCGGGCGACCGAAACGGCATCCGATCGACGGCGTCGAACAGCTTTTCGATCAATGAGGAGACTTTCATCACGGCGTTCGGCACGGGCAGCGGAACGTCTGCCATGGAGTTGAATGCCGGTTCCAGCGCAGGCATCGGCGGCACGCTGGAGGCCTTGGGCGCGGGCGCGTCCGGAATCAGCCTGTTCGGGGCCGATGCGACCCTGCGGGACACGGCGCTCGTCTCCGCCGATCTCTACGGGATCCGCGTCATCGGCGGCGCGTCCGGAGAGGAAGGCACGGATATCGTGGTGCTCGACGGCGCGGATATCGAGAGCGCCGACACCGGCATATGGCTGGGAGGCCTGGGCGCCAATCTGCAGATGGACGGCGACATATTCGCCGAACAGACCGGAATCGAGGTTGCCGTCGGCGCGGGCCGTTCGCTCGGCACCGTCACGATCGACGGCCGGTCGGACCAGGGTCAGACCGCGCTGCTGATCAGCAGCGGCAGCATCGGCGACGCGACGGTGTCCGGCACGCTGGAAGGCAGCCGTGCGGGCATCGTCCACGCAGCCGAAGATGACAGTGCCATCACCATCTCCGGCGTGGTGTCGGGTCAGACCGCCGCCGTGATCGGCGAGGCCGAGACGGGAGACCGAGGCGCGCTGAGCCTGGACATCACATCGACTGGCATCGTGTCCTCGACTGACACGGCCATCCGGCTCGTCCATGCGTCCACGAATGCGACCGACACCATCGTCAACGCGGGCACGATCGAGGCCACGGTCGCCATCGAAACGGGCGGCCGCACGGACGGCACGTTCGACAGTTCCGTTGGCGGCGGGTTGAACCTGACCAATAGTGGCGAGCTCCTCGGCAACATCCTGCTGAGCGCGGGATCGGACACGGTCGTCAACACCGGGCGCATCGACGGTGAAATCACGCTGGGCGGTGGCAATGACAGCTTCGTGTCGTCTGGAGCGGGCCGGCAGTCGGGCCGCATCGATACGGGCTCGGGCAATGACTTCGTGCAACTCGGCGAAGGTGTCCACGATGTCGTGACGGGCGATGGCGACGACCGGATCGTCATCGACGGCGTCAACGAGGGTAATTTCGCGGCGACAGTCGTCGATGCGGGATCTGGCAACGACCGGATTACCATTGCCAGCGGCGAAGCCGATGTGTTCGGCAGGGACGGAGACGATATCTTCCGCTTCGACTTCGTCTCGACCGTCCCCAACGAGCAGATCGCCGCAAACGGCGGAGCGGGCAACGACACCTTCTTCACCGGCCAGAACAGCGATGTGTTCGCCGACGGAGGAGAGGGAGAGGACACTGCCGTGGTCGGACTGTTCGAGGAGGTTTTCGTGTTCGGAGATGCCGGTTTCTCCCTCGGGTTCAATGGAGACGACGGCGAGACACGGGTCAACGCGGGTTCCCTTATCGACATCGAATTCGTGGAAGTGGACGAAATCCGCTACCGTTTCGACGGAGAGAACTCTCTCGCGACCTTCGACAACAATGTCTTCGGCGCGGACGGCACGATCATCCAGGCGGACCGGGTCAACAACTTGACCATCGATGCCGGCGGTGGCCGCGACTACCTGCTGGGCAACAATGGCGCGGATCGGCTGTTTGGCGGCGACGGCAGCGACATCATCGTCGGGGCTGCGAACGACGATGAATTATATGGCGACTACTTCCTCGCCGTGCCATCGGATTCGCCCGAAGCCCTGATCTTCCGCGCCTATCAGGCCGTGTTCGACCGTGCGCCGGACGAGGCGGGCTTCAAGGTCTTCCGCGACGCGCTGGAGCTCGGCCAGCTGACGCAGCAGCAGGTGATCGAGGACTTCGTGACCTCTCCTGAGTTCCAGGACACCTACGGCACGCTGACAAACCGCGAGTTCGTCAACCTGCTCTATGAGAACGTGCTGGACCGTCCGGGCGATCCGGCCAGCGTCAATGCCTTCACAGCCGCGCTAGATAGTGGGGTGGAGCGCTCCGCCGTGGTGATCGACTTCGCCAATTCGGCGGAGTTCATCCAGGTCACCGCCCTGCCCGCCGCTGCTTTCTTCGTCAGCACGACGATCAACCCGATCCAGGGCGACATCTACCGCGCCTACCAGGCGGTGTTCGACCGCGAGCCGGACGTGGCGGGCTTCGATCTCTTCGTCGGCGCGGTCGCGATAAACGCGCTCTCGCTCGAGCAGGTGGTGGAGCAATTCGTCGGCTCGCAGGAGTTCCAGGACACCTATGGCGCGCTGTCCAACACCGACTTTATCGAGCTGCTCTACGACAATGTCCTGCCTGGGAACGAAGATCCGGTCGGCCGCGCGGCCTTCGTCGCGGAGCTGGATGCGGGGCGGTCGCGCGCTTCGATCGTCAACGACTTCGTCACCAGTGTGGAGTTCCGCATCGCGACGGAGGACGC
Source organism: Hellea sp. (assembly GCA_020628635.1). Lineage (GTDB taxonomy): Bacteria > Pseudomonadota > Alphaproteobacteria > Caulobacterales > Maricaulaceae > Litorimonas. Next base: position 6,365 of record JAHDEU010000007.1, read on the forward strand.
CGCACGCGACTTCGTGAACGAGGCCTATGTCAATGGCTTAGCGTCCAACGACATATTGATCGGCGGCACGCAGAACGACACGCTGTTTGGCGGTCGTGGCCGCGACACCTTCGTCACAGGACAGGACGCGGATATCATCCTGGACTTCACCGTCGGCGAAGACACGATCGACCTCTCACGGCTGGGCGATCTGACCGACACATTCGAGGAGATCATGGCGGCCGGCACGCAGGACGGGCTCAACGCCGTGTTCGATTTCGGCAATGGCGACACGGTGACACTCAACAATGTGGCGCTGGACGAGCTGTCCGCCGTGGATTTCGGCTTCGCCAAGGGCGGCGGAATTCCACTTCCCGGCTTCTCGGAGACTCCCGATCCGACAGCTGCGGCGGAACATGGTCCGGTCGAATTCGACGCGCCCGAATTCCTCGAATGGCTGACCGCCGACATCATCGCGTGAGGCCTGTGGCAAACGCTCGCGCACGGGCAATTCACCCGATGTGAAACCTTCGCTTGAGCGGCGGTTTTCCCTCTGCCATCCCTCCCTCTTTTCCGTGGGAGGGATGAGCGATGGCCGCAGGCACTGGCAGCGAGCAGGAACCGGGACAGATTTGCGAGTTCGACGGGCTCGCGTCCGCGACGCTCGATCTCGTCTTCTTCGGCTCCTACACATTCGGCAGCACGTTCCGCAGCACGGCCGCGAATGGCGTGGTGCTGGGCAGTGTGGACGAGACCGGACTGGCCGAGATCAGCGACCTCGTCGTGGTGGCGGGCGCACGGTTCGACAATAGCGGCACGGCCATATCCGTCACGGGCGGCGCGTCCGTGGTGTTCGACGGCGCCGTTACGGCGGGCGCGACGGGAATTTCAGTCATCGGTCCGCTGGCCTCCGTGCTGCAGATCGGCGGGAGCGTCAATGCGGGCGGCACCGGCGTGCAGCTGGAAGGCGGCGCGGGCTCCATCCTGACGACGACCGGAACGATCACCGCGCAGCAGGCCGTGCGGGTCGTCGCCAGCGAGGCGGAGATCGACATAGGCGGGCGGCTGGACGACGGACAGGGCGGTGCGGCCGGAACCTCCGGCGTCAACGCGGACCTGGATGACAGCGTGCTGGGCGTGACGGGCACGTTGTTGTTCGGCGACTCCGGCGTGTCCGCCAGCGGCAGCGGCAACGAGATCAACCTGTCGGGCGAGATCACGGCCGACCGTGCCGCCGTTCTCGCCGTGTCCGGGAGCCAGATCAACATATCGGGCGCGCTGCTCGGCAGCACGTCGGGACTGGTCGTGAGCGGCAATTCCAACACGCTCAACGTGACCGGGCTGGTGGCGGGCGACCTGCCCGACACGGGCTCGACCGGCGGCGTAGCGCTCGACATCGTCGGCGATGACAACACGGTCACGGTCGCGGACGGAGCGACGCTGCGCACGGGCAGCTCCGGCCTGGCGGTCACGGGCGATGGCAACACCGTCACGGTCGATGCCGAGATACAGAGCAGCAATGCGGGCATAGTCGTGCAGGGCAATGACTTCGGCAGCGTCAATACTGTGCGCCTGAACTCCGACCTGCGCGCCAACAATGTCGGCGTGCTCCTTTCGGACGGCTCGAGCGTGTTCGAACAGGGCGCTGGCTCGACCATTTTCGTGGATGTGGACGCGGTGTCCGATGCGCGCGGGCTGGTGCTGGGCAGCGGCACGCGCGCGACGATCGGCGGGTCGATCGATGCGGGCGGCGAGGGCGGCGTCGGCGCGCTGGTGGCGGGCGGGGCCCTCACCGTGACGGGATCGATCTCGGCCCTGCGCCGGGGCGTGATCATGGAGCAGGGCTTTGCACCGGACGGCACGCTGATCGCGCCGACCCTGCGCGTGGAGGACGGCGCGACCGTGGTCGGCTCCGGTGTCGGCATCCAGACGCGCAGCGGCGCGGCGGAGATCACCATTGCGGGCACGGTCACGTCGCTCCTCAACGGCATTCGCGTGTCCAACGACACGCAGCTGGAGCGCAACATCACGGTCACGGTGGAGAGCACGGGCCGCATCGTCGCGCCCATCGCCATCCGCGACGACGCGCCGGGCGGCGGCGATCCGGAAGCGGGCGGGCTGAGCCTGACCAATGCGGGCGATATCGAGGGGCTGGTCGAGCTGAATGCGGGCGCGGACACGGTGGTGAACTCCGGCCTCATCCGCTCGCTAGACGCCGGCGCGGGCGACGACGTGGTCGTCAACACCGGACGCATCACGGTGCTGACGGAACTCGGCTCCGGCGATGACCGCTATTCGGGCGGGGACGACAGCGAGCGCGTCGATGACGGCTCCGGCGCGGATGTCGTGCTGCTGGGCGCGGGCGCCGACGTGGTGCTGACCGGCGCGGACCGGGGGGACCGCTTTGACGGCGGCGCGGGCGAGGACAGCATCATCATGGATCTGCGCTCCACGGCCGTGACGGTGGATTTCTTCGCCGGAACGATCGCGCGCGGCGGGGAGGTGGACGCCACCTTCTCCGGGTTCGAGAGCATCGTGACGGGCGATGGAAACGACCGCATCATCGGCGACAACGCAGCCAATTTCCTGTCCGGCGCGGGCGGCGACGACGTCATCACGGGCGACGCCTTCACCCCCCTGCCCCCGAACAGCGTGGAAGCGCAGGTCTTCCGCGCCTACCAGGCCGTGCTGGGCCGCGCGCCGGACGCGGCCGGGTTCCAGGCCTTCACCAATGCCGTCAAGCTGGGCCAGCTGAGCCAGCAGCAGGTGATCGCGGACTTCGTCACCTCCCCGGAGTTCCAGGCCACCTACGGCACGCTGTCCAACCGGACCTTTGTGGAGCTGCTCTACAACAACGTGCTGGGCCGCGACGGCGACGCGGACGGCATTGCGGCCTTCACGGCGGTGCTGGACGGCGGTGCGGAACGCTCGGCCGTCGTGATCGACTTCGCCAACTCGGCGGAATTCATCGGCCTCACCGCGCTGAGCTCCGCCGCCTTTGCGACCAATGTCGTGATCAATCCGGTGGAGGGCGATGTCTTCCGCGCCTATCAGGCCGTGTTCGACCGCGCGCCGGACGCGGCCGGGTTCGAGCTGTTCGTCGGCGCGGTCTTGGCTGGCGTGCTGAGCCTGGAGCAGGTCGTGGCGGAATTTGTCGCCTCCGACGAATTCCAGGACACCTATGGCGCACTCGACAACGCGGCCTTCGTCGAGCTGCTCTACGACAATGTCCTGCCGGGCAATGAGGACCCGGCCGGGCGCGCGGCGTTCACGGCCGCGCTGGATGGCGGCCGGTCGCGGGCATCGGTCGTGAACGACTTCGTCACCAGTTTCGAGTTCGCCCGCGCCACGCAGGACGCGGCCGTCGCCTTCACCCGCGACGCCTATGACGGGCTGAGCGACGACACGCTGTCGGGCGGGACCGGCAATGACACGCTGTTCGGCGGGCGCGGCGACGACGTGTTCATCATCGGCGACGGCGTGGACCGCATCCTCGACTTCACCCTCGGCCAGGACACCATCGACGCGTCCGCTCTGAACGACGACCTCGCGGATTCGTTCGCGGACGTGATCGGCCTCGCCACCCAGCGCGGCCAGGACACGGTGTTCGACTTCGGCGAGGGCAATGTCACGACGCTGGCGAACGTGCAGCTGAGCGACCTCACCGCCGACGACTTCATCTTCGAAGCCCCCGACGCCCGGAAGCCGCCGGCGGACCCCGCCGCCGAAGCGGTTCCGGTCGAGGATCTGGCGTGGGCGGACGCACCGCCCGAAGACCTCTTCGCCTAGCGCGCTTCGGCCTCCACCGCTTCCATGACCCTCAGCAGGTTGCCGCCCCAGATCTTGGCGATCTGCTCTTCGGAGTAGCCGCGGCGCACCAGCTCGGCGGTGACGTTCTGCGTCTCGGACGCGTCGCGCCAGCCGTCTATGCCGCCGCCGCCGTCGAAGTCGGATGCAATGCCGACATGGTCGATGCCCGCGATCTTCACCGCATGGTCGATGTGGTCCGCGAAGTCGGACACATTGGCTTCGGGTGCCATGGCCGTGATGGCGGCGCGGCGCTCGCCGTAGCGGTCGCGCTTGGCCTGGTCCCAGCTCGCGCGGTCGCCGAACTCCGCGTCCAGTGCATCGCGCGCGGCCTGCTGCTCGGCGGTCGGCAGCTTCACATAGGACCCCAGCGCGACCATCTGCGCCACGCCGCCGACCTCCGCGATCTTGCGCAGCTGTTCGTCGTCCAGATTGCGCGCCGTGTCGGCAACGGCCTTCACCCCGCTATGGCTCGCGATGATCGGCGTGCGCGACAGCTCTGCGGCCTGCATCATGGTCGCCTTGCCCGCATGGCTGACATCCACCATGATGCCCGCATCGTTGAGGCGCCTGACCAGCTCCTCTCCCAGCTTCGACAGCCCGCCATGGCGCGGGTCGGCCCCGGCGGCCACGTCGCGCTCCGGATGCGGGTTGGAGCTGTCTCCGAACTGGTTGTGCCCGAAATGGGTGATGCCGACATAGCGCACGCCCATATCGGCATAGGCCTGCAGCTCCGGCAGGGCCGTCTCCGCACCCAGCGGAAAGGCGTTCTCCATGCCGACCAGCACGGCGTGGCGGCCCTCGCCCACGATGCGGCGCACATCGGCGGCCGTGGTGGCGAGGCCGAAGGACGGGTTCTCCCGCGTCAGCCGCGTGATGGCGTTGATCCGCGTCTGTGCGATCTCGCGGCCCTGCGCGAAGCCGGCGTCCGTCATCTCGCCTTGGGGGGTGTACACGATCCAGAAACCGCTATCGAGCTGGCCCTGCTGCAGCTTGGGCAGGTCCACTTGCAGATCGGTGTCACCGTAAGGGTCGATCTCCGTCATATAGGTCAGCGGAATGTCGATATGGGTGTCGAGCGTCAGCAGCCGGTCATGCAGCGCGGCGGTATCAGTCGTGGCCGCTTGCTCTTGTGTTTGCGACTGCTCTCGTGTTTGCGCTTGCTCTTCCGGTTCGGGCGACCCGCAGGCGGCGAGGATGAGGGCAAGCGGCAGGAGATAGTGGCGGGACATGGACGGCTCCGAGGGTGGCGTGGTTACCGGGATGTTTACCCTTGCGCGCCACGCTTGGCGAGTGCCCCACGCCATTCCTCATATCGACACTCCTGATGTAGATGGGGACACCGTCCGCGCGACCTTCCTGTCCCATCTGGCGGGCGAGCGCCGCCTGGCCGACAAGACCGTCGAAGCCTATGGCCGCGACATCGCCGCGTTCCAGCATTTCATCGCGCGCCACGTCGATGCGCCGGCGGGGCTGCGCGTGCTGGCCGCGCTCAAGGCTGCCGACTTCCGCGCCTATCTCGCCGCGCGCCGCAGCGAGGGGCTGGGCAGCGCGTCCGTGCAGCGCCTGCTGTCGGCCCTGCGCACCTTCTACCGCTACCTCGAGCGGCGCTGGGACGTGGCCAACTCCGAAATCGCGCTGATCCGCGGCCCGCGCTCCAAGCCGGTCGTGCCCAAGGCGCTGTCGGTCTCGGGCGCGAAGGAACTGGTCGAGCTCGGCAGCGTGGGCGGCCGCGAGGCCTGGGTCGAGGCGCGCAACGCCGCCGTGCTGGGCCTCGCCTATGGGGCGGGGCTACGCATCTCCGAAGTGCTTGCCATCGATGCGGGCGCGCTGCCGCTGGGGCCGTCGCTGCGCGTCACCGGCAAGGGCAGCAAGACGCGCATCGTGCCGGTCCTGCCGCGCGTGGCCGAACTCGTGGAACGCTACGCCGCGCTCTGCCCCTTCCCGCTCGCGCCTGATGCCGCGCTATTCCGCGGCGCGCGCGGCGGGCGGCTCAATCCGCGCGTGGTGCGCCATGCCGTGGCGGAGCTGCGCGGCTATCTCGGCCTGCCGGAGAGCGCCACGCCCCATGCGCTGCGGCACAGCTTTGCGACGCACCTGCTCGCGGGCGGGGGCGACCTGCGCACCATCCAGCAACTGCTCGGCCATGCCAGCCTGTCCACCACCCAGCGCTACACCGCCGTCGATGCGGCAGGCCTGCGCAAGGCCCACGCGGCCGCCCACCCTAGGGCGCGCCGCCGAGCGCCTCGAAGCGTCTGAGGAAAGCGGCCTCCGCGTCGATTACCGACATGGGCGCGACATCGACATCCACGCCGTCCGGCGGAATGATGAAGAAGTCCGCCCCCTCCTCTTCCGTGAAACCCGCGATCTGCGTCGCCTCGAAATAGGCGCAGATGACATCGCAGCGCTTGATGCGGCGGTGAAGCCGCGCGGAGGTCTCGGCAGGCAGTCCGAAGCGCACATTGATCGCCCGCTCCAGCCGTGCCTCGAAACTCTTGTAGTCCAGCCCCAGTGCCGCCTTGAACGGGCTGATCATGTCGCCCACCACATATTCCGGCGCGTCGTGCAGCAGCGCAGTCAGCCGCTCCGCCGTCGTGGTCTTGGGGTAGAGCCGCCCCAGCAGGTCTTCGACGATGACTGAATGCTGCGCGACCGAAAAGGCGTGGTCTCCGGTGGTCTGCCCGTTCCACCGCGCCACGCGGGCGAGGCCCCGCGCGATGTCCTCGATTTCGATGTCCAGAGGGCTGGGGTCGAGCAGGTCGAGCCGGCGGCCCGAAACCATGCGCTGCCAGGCGCGGGGTGGGTGGGAGCGGGGCATGGGCCGGAAGTAGCAGGGATGGGCGCGCGGTGCGCGGCTTTTTGTGGGTGGGGTGTCGCTCCGAGGTCAGCTTTTCACGATTGTCCCGCGTCCCCTTTCAAAAGGGAACCGCCCTAGATGGTATAGACCAACAATCCCTTCCCCGAGCAGGGGAAGGTGGGACTGACGCCATCAGGCAGCAGGCTCGGAAGGGGGTGCGCTGCGCCAACGCCGGAGCATCCCCTTCCGACCTTGCTCGCTGCGCGTCGCAAGCCCACCTTCCCCTGCTCGGGGAAGGGATCGCGGGTCGTTACGCAGCGATCAGCCTATCCACCTCATTCACCAACTCCCGCAAATGCACCGGCTTGCTCAGCACCGTCTGGCTCGCCGCGTCCGGGTCGCTCAAGGCCACTGCCGCGAATCCCGTGATGAACATCACCTTGATCCCCGGCGACAGCCGCTCGGCGTGCTTGGCCAGCTCGATCCCGTCGATCCCCGGCATCATGATGTCGGTCAGCAGGAGGTCGAACGCACCGTCGGCGAATTTCAGCGCGCGCAAGGCGCGTTCGCCGTCCGAGCAGGCAATGACATTGTGCCCGGCCTTTTCGAGGGCTTTCTCGAAAAAGCGGCGCATGTCGGTATCGTCTTCGGCGTAGAGGATGGTGGCCATGCGAGCGTGTTCTTTCTGTATGTGCCGAGTGCCGGCGAAGTCTAACCCGGGTGCAAGCGGCGCGCCATCCGATTTGCGGGCCGGGGTTAAGCGGTTGCGCAGCCCTTCGCGCCTGCGACTTAAAAAACCCTGACGATTCGGCGCATTCATGCGTAAACACGGCCATGGAGCGCGAACCGCCCAGATTGCCGCGCAAGATCGGCCCGGAGGAAAGCGAGAGCCTGTCCGCGCTGTCGCCGGGCCACGACGTGGACCGGCCGGAGGTGTGGCGCGCAGGGATAGTGTTCGCCTCGCCCCATTCCGGCAGCACCTATCCGCAGGCCTTTCGCGACCGCTCCGCCCTGTCGGCCGCGCAGCTGCGGCGCAACGAGGACATGTTCATCGACCGGCTGTTCGGATCCTGCGTGGGCGCGGGCGCGCCGCTGATCAGCGCGCGATTCCCGCGCTGCTATGTCGATGTGAACCGCGCGCCGACCGAGCTGCCCCAGAACTGGTCCGTCGCGCCCATCAAGGAGACCGTGCGCGCCCAGGCCGGGCTTGGCGTGGTGCCGACCCATATCGGTGAGCGCACGCCGATCTACCGCCGCCTGCCCAGCCGCGCGGACGCGCACGCTCGCTTGCGCGCGCTCTACGATCCCTATCACCGCGACCTGGCGGGCCTGCTGCGCGAGGCGCAGATCGAGTTCGGCCACGCCCTGCTGGTCGATTGCCACTCCATGCCTGGCTTTGCGCCCATGGGCTCGCGCCGCCCCGACATCATTCTCGGCGACCGCTTCGGCCGCTCCTGCCACCCGCAGACGCTGTCCATGTTCCGCCAGCTCTTCCAGGCAGAGCGCCTGTCCGTGGCGGTCAACTACCCTTACGCCGGCGGGTTCGTGACCGAGCATTACGGGCGGCCGGAAATGGGCGTGGAAGTCGTGCAGATCGAGGTGAACCGCGATCTCTACCTCAACCCCGTCACCCTCGCGCCCAAGCGCGGCTATGACCGGCTGGCGGAGACGCTTTCGAGGATCATCGCGCAGGTGGTCGAGGCAAGGCGGCCCACCGCGATCGACACGCTGGCGGCGCAGTAGGCCCTGATTCTAGCTCCATCGTCCCCGGGCTCGACCCGGGGCCCATTCGCATCGACATCCGGCTATCGACGACGCTCTGCCAGCAACCCAACCTCGATGCGAATAGGACCCGGATCAAGTCCGGGGGCGAAAGTGGAGAGGACGTCGAGGCCTTTTTCCCCGGTCGCCCACCCATGCCGCGTTAACCATATTCGCCTCTCACTTGTCCCGGAATGGCACAGCGCCCGCCTCGCGGGACATTATCCCCCGTCAAGCGAACGAAAGAATCCCAGCTTTTCCCTCCCTTGGCAGGCGAACAACCCTCGCGACTCTGGCACGGCCCTTGCTCCCGTCAAAGGCGAACACATCCAACACGGGACCACGCCATGACCAGCGACATCGACCTCCATGTGGGCAAGCGCCTGCGCCGCCGCCGCCGACTGCTCGGCCTGACCCAGCAAGCGCTCGCGGAACAAGTCGGCATCCGCTTCCAGCAGATCCAGAAATATGAATGCGGCGCCAACCGCGTGTCGGCCGCGCGGCTGTTCGAGCTGTCCGAAGCGCTGTCGGTCCCGGTCCAGTATTTCTACGAAGGCTTATCAGATCGCGACGAGTTCGCGGGCGAGGACACGGACCACATCGCCGCCGACGTCTTGTCCAAGAAGGAAACCATGGACCTCGTGCGCGCCTATTACGCCATGGGCGAAGCGCCGCGAAAGCACCTGCTCGATCTGGCCAAATCGCTCGAAGGCGCGGTGAAACCGCAATTGCGTCTGGTGAGCCGTTAAGGTTAGTCGCGCGCCTATGAGCGACATCGAAGAGCGGCTGGAATTCCTAGATGAATTGAGCGCGGCAGCCAGGGAGATCACCCTGCCGCTGTTCCGCTCGGGCGTCGCCGCGGAGAACAAGGCGGAGTCCGGCTACGATCCGGTGACGGAAGCCGACATCGAGGCGGAGCGCGAACTGCGCCGCCTGATCCGCGCGCGATTTCCGGACGATTCCATCGAAGGCGAAGAGCTGCCGGACCATGTCGGCTCCAACGCCTATTCCTGGACGCTGGACCCCATCGACGGCACGCGCGGCTTTGTTGCGGGGGTTCCGGTCTGGTCCACGCTGATCGCGTTGAGCCAGCACGGCGAACCCGTGCTCGGCATGATCGACCTGCCTGCGCTGAACATCCGCGCGGTGGGCGACATCTCCGGCGAACCGGTCGCGCATCTCATCCACGACAATGGCGAGACCGAGCGGCTGCAGGTCCGCACCATCGACACCCTGTCCGAGGCCCGGCTCGGCTGCACCCAGCCTTTCGGCATGTTCGGCCCCGGGGAGCTGGCGGCCTACAAGATCATCCAGAGCGGCGTGGCCTTTTCGCGGCTCGGGCTCGACGCCTTCGGCTATGTCCTGCTCGCCCAGGGCCGGATGGATTTGATGATCGAGGGCGGGATGAAACCCTGCGACGTGCGCGCGCTGATGCCGGTCATCATCGGCGCGGGCGGGGTCATCACGGACTGGCATGGCGGCAATCCCAAGGACGGGCCGCGGCTGGTCGCCTGCGGCAGTCCCGCGCTGATGGACGAGCTCTACACCTATCTCGGCCGGGCGATGACATAGCGGACCCAGCCGTCTAAGAGGGCTATTCCCTCACCCGCTTGCGAGTTGTCCTTGACCCTTTCCGTCGTCTTCATGGGCACGCCCGACTTCGCCGTGCCGTCGCTCGCCGAGATCCTCGCCTCCGGCTATTCGGTGTCGCGCGTCTACACCCAGCCGCCGCGCAAGGCCGGGCGCGGGCAGGCCCTGCGCAAGTCGCCCGTCCACCAGTTCGCGGAAGTGATGGGCATTCCGGTGGAAACGCCGGAGAGCTTTCGCAGGCCCAGCGTCATCGACGGGCTGGAAGCGCTGCACGCCGATGTCGCCTGCGTCGTCGCCTATGGCCAGATCCTGCCCAAGCGCGCTCTGGCCGCGCCGACCTTTGGTTGCCTGAACCTTCACGCCAGCCTCCTTCCCCGCTGGCGCGGTGCGGCGCCGATTCAGCGCGCCATCATGGCGGGCGACGCGCAGACCGGCGTGCAGATCATGCAGATGGCACCGGGCCTCGACACGGGCGACGTGCTGCTGAGTGAGACGGTCGAGATCACGTCCCGCGACACGGCGGCGAGCCTGTCTGACCGGCTGTCGCGTGTCGGCGCGGGCATGTGGCCTCGGGTTCTGGGCGCGGTCGAGCGCGACGCCCTGCGCCCCACGCCGCAGACCGGCGAGCCGACCTACGCCCACAAGATCGACAAGGCGGAGGCGCGGCTCGACTGGAGCAAAAGCGCGCGCGAGCTCGACCAGCTGATCCGCGGCCTGTCGCCCTTTCCCGGCGCGTGGTGCGAGCTGGCGGGTCGCCGCGTGAAGGTCCACCGCGCCCAGCCCGAGCACGCGCCGGACGGCGAAGCGATCACCCCCGGCACGGTGCTGGACGACCGCGCTCTTATCGCTTGCGGAACGGGCGCTGGATTGGGCGCGATCCGTCTGCTAGAGGTCCAGCCTGCCGGGAAGGCGCGCATGAGCGCGGACGATTTCCTGCGCGGCACTCCGCTGCCCGCCGGCACGCAATTGACCTAGAAGAAGGAGCCTCAATGGCCCGCAAGTTCGAAACCTATAATGGCTACCGTATCGTCTACAATGACACGGGCGCCCGCCTGCTGGCCGATGACGGACGCCTCGCCAATGCCGAGACGTTTGATGATCTGGACGCTGCCAAGACCTGGATCGACAGCCATCTGGACGAGCAGCGCGGCAACCGCCGCGAGCCGCATATCGGCACGGTCGAGGACTATGTCGCCGCCATCCGCAATCGCGGCCTGAACAAGAACGAGACCGCCATGATCGCGGCGCATGCCCGTTCCGAGGACTACCGGATGACGGCGGCCGAGCTCGCCAATGCGGCGGGCTGGAAATCCGCCAATACGGCCAATCTGCGCTATGGCCGCGTCGGCAAGGAAGTGGCCGAGCAGCTGGGCCTGAAGATCGACGAGAGCCAGGACCACGCCTTTGCCCGCGCGCTCGGCAATTTCGATCCAAAGACCAGCCAGTGGGAGCTCCACCCCGAACTGGTCGAAGCGCTCGAACAGCTCGAGATCGCCTAAGAGTTTCACATGCCGCGCTACGCGCTCACCCTCGAATATGACGGCGGGCCGTATATGGGCTGGCAGTGGCAGGACCACGGGCCCAGCGTGCAGGGCGCGGTGCAGGACGCCGTCGCCAGGCTCAACGGCGCACCGGCCATCGTCTATGGATCGGGCCGCACGGATAGCGGCGTGCACGCGCTTGCCCAGGTCGCGCATGTGGACCTGCTCAAGGATCTGCGCACGGACAAGGTGCGCGACGCGATCAACTATCACCTCGGCGAACATCCGGTCAGCGTGCTCGACGCGAGGCGCGTCGGCGACGATTGGCACGCCCGCTTCGACGCAACCCACCGGCGTTACCTCTACCGCATCTTGGACCGCCGCCCGCGACTGGCGCTGGACCGTGGCCGCGTCTGGCGCGTGCCGGTTCGGCTGGACGTGGACGCCATGGACGTGGCGGCGCGCGAGCTGCTGGGCCGCCACGACTTCACGACCTTCCGCGACACCAATTGCCAGAGCAAGAGCCCGGTCAAGACGCTGGACATGGCGCGGGTGAGCCGCGTCGGCGACGAGGTGCATCTGGAGTTCGCCGCGCGGTCCTTCCTGCACAAACAGGTGCGGAGCTTCACGGGCAGCCTGGTCGAGGTGGGCCTCGGCAAATGGGAGCAGGATGATGTTCGCGACGTGCTCGACGCGAGGGACCGCACGGCCTGCGGTCCTGTGGCGCCGCCTTACGGGCTATATCTCGTCAGCGTGACCTACCCCAAAGCCAGCTGAACCCCGCTGCGCAGCGCCAGCAGCGAGGTCGAGACGATAACGCAGGCGACCAGCACGGCCGTGCCCAACGGCAGTCCCATCGCGCGCATGGCGAGCCGGATGTCGATCGGCAGCAGCCCCAGATAGGCCGCGAACAGCGCACCATTGCCGATCGCAAAGGGCAGGCCCAGCCAGCGTATCGCGGCGAACACTGCACCGAGCGCGACGCATAGCCAAACCAGCGACCAGTTGCGCGCAGCGAACCAGAGCGGCAGGCGCTCGGTGCGGCCCAGCAGCATGGCCGTCGCGCCCGCCGTCGCCGTGAAGCTGAGCAGCCAGATCGTGATGATTGCCACGAACAGCCCGACCGAGGCTTGCGGTGCGTCCGTGCCCAGCACACGCGCGCGCTCCGCCTCGATGCCCGCCTGCACCAGCCAGAGCGCGGGATAGCAGAGCAGCAGGGCGAGGAAAGACCGCATCATCCCGCCGCGCTCGATCTCGAAAAAGCGCTCCCAATCCGGCCACGTCCCGACCGCGCCCAAGACGCCGTAGAGCGACTTCATTCCGGCAGGGCCATGCGCCGTTCCATCAGCGCGGCGCGCAGGGCCTCCGGAATCGGAATGGACGCACCGCCATGCGTCGCAACCAGCGTGGCCGCGGCGCAGGCCACCGGCTTGCTGTCCTGGACCGCCAGCCCCTGCTGCACCCAGGAGCTGTTGCCGATGTGGCCAAACCCGATATGCCAGTCGATGTCCGGATAGACATGGGTCTCCGCGAGATAGTTCAGCGTCTGGCTGATGATCATGGTGCGGTTGGTCGCGGTCTGGAAATGCTCCCGCATCGGCCGGTTGGCCTTGATCCGCGCCGTTTCGAACAGCGCCGCCATGGCGACGTTGTTGACGTGGTTCAGTGGGTCCAGATCCTGATAGCGCACTTCCACCGTCACATGGATCGGGTAGAGCGCCGGGTCGTGCCAGACGGGGTCGATGCGTTGGCCTTTTGGATAGTTCATGGGCTGGGGCGTAATGGGTAGGTGGCGCTGAGGCTAGAGGCTGTGGGGCAGAGCAGGAGGTCAGGAATGAAGAGAATTCGCGTCGTTCCTCTGTCTTTCTCCCTTTCGCTCAACCCCGCGAAGGCGGGGATCCAGCCATCGCTTCGTGTCTCGGCTTGAACACAGGCTTGCCACCTGGATCCCCGCCTTCTC